>DATBUE010000099.1:0-6381 GCA_036516375.1 Noviherbaspirillum sp.
TCACGCGCCATCAGGGCCGACACCGCCGCCAGATTGCCGCCGGATTCGATGCCCGCACTCACCAGTTTCCTGCCGCTCCAGCCCAGCTTGCGCCGGTTCCTGCCGACCCAACACAACACCGCATGCGCATCTTCCGCCGCAGCGGGGAACGGGCATACACTGGCCGGCGTGTAACTCGAACCGAGCACTAGCCAGCCGGTGCGCAGTGCCAGCAGCCGCAGGATGAAATTCGCCTGCTCCAGTTCATCGGCAACGAAACCGCCGCCCGGGAAGAACACGATCAGGCCGTCGCCCCTACTGCCAGCCGGCGTGTACAGCCGTGCGGCAAGCGGTCCTTCCGCTCCCGTCACCGAAAGCGGGCGGACAGCAAGCTCCTGCTCATCGGGCTCGGGTAAATCGGCAGTTGCACCGCTGCTTTGCATCTCGCCCATATGGTTGATCCGGAGAGATTTTTATGATGCGGTGCACTATAACTTCGCTCTAGAATTTGAATAAACAGCAATAACCCGAATTAACTGTTCAAGGGATTGAACAATCGCGTGGCGAGGCACAACATGGACAAGTTGCAGGCGATGGAAGTATTCGTACAAGTGGTGGATGCCGGCGGCTTCAACCGCGCGGCGGACAACATGAAGCTGCCGAAGGCAACGGTCTCGACCCTGATCAGCAATTTGGAAGCAACGCTCGCGGTAAAGCTGCTCAACCGCACCACGCGCCGCCTCAGCCTGACCGCCGACGGCGCCGCCTATTACGAGCGCTGCCAGGCAATCCTGGCCGACGTCCGGGATGCAGAAGAGACGCTCTCGAAAACCCGGCTCAACCCGAGCGGACGTCTGCGTGTGGATGTGCCGACCCTGCTCGGCCGCCACTTGATCATGCCCGCGCTGCCCGACTTCCTGCGGCGCTACCCCGACATCCATCTCGAACTCGGCTGCAGCGACCGCCCGGCCGACCTGATCGAGGAAGGCATCGACTGCGTGCTGCGCGGCGGCGACCTGCCCGATTCCTCGCTGATCGCTCGGCGCGTCGCATCCGTTCATTTCGTCACCTGCGCCGCGCCCTCCTACCTCGCGCTGCACGGCCGGCCGACGCATCCGAACGACCTGTTCGAGCATCAATGCGTGAACTACTTTGTGCCGAAGAGCGGCAAGGTATGCGAATGGGATTTCGCACGCGGGGATGAGCAAGTGAAGATCAAGGTGCCGGGGCGCATCGCGGTCAACGATGCCGATGCCTACCTCGGCGCTGCCCTGGCCGGCATGGGCATCGCCCAGATGGCCGCCGCCAACCTTTGCCCCTATTTGAAATCAGGCCAGTTGGAACTGGTGCTGGAAGACTGGTCCGTCGATCCGCTGCCACTGCATGTGCTGTATCCGCAGAACCGGCATCTCTCGGCCAAGGTGCGCGTGTTCGTCGAATGGATTTCGGAACTGCTGGCAGACCATCCGGCGATGCAGATTCGGGCGGGGAATTGCCCGCTGCAGAGCGAGGCATTGCTGGCCAAGGCCGCTGCGCAGAACGTGGTTCCGACCTTGGACGCGAGGTAAAACGCTCTACGGTTCGGTTCCGTCTGCCACCTGGTAATACCGGGTTTCGCGCTTCTCGATCCGGTCCACTCCGACAGCAGCCGCTGCTGATGAAAGCAGAGGTTCAACCGCGGCGCGCCGCTTCGATCCGCGCAATATCGATCTTCCCCATTTCCATCATGGCCTCGAATGCGCGCTTGGCCGCTGCTCGATCAGGATCGGCAATCGCAGCCGTCAGGGCGCGCGGCGTGATTTGCCACGACACGCCCCACTTGTCCTTGCACCAGCCGCAAGCGCTTTCCTGTCCGCCATTTCCGACGATCGCGTTCCACAGACGATCCGTTTCCTCCTGATCGTCGGTCGCAACCTGAAACGAGAATGCCTCGTTGTGCTTGAACGCCGGACCTCCGTTCAGACCCAGGCAAGGAATACCCATGACCGTGAATTCGACCGTCAAGACATCGCCCTGCTTGCCTGCGGGGTAGTCGCCAGGCGCGCGGTGGACGGCCGCTACTTCGCTATCCGGAAACGTCTTGGCGTAGAACTCCGCGGCATCCAATGCAGTGCCGTCGTACCAGAGGCAAATCGTGTTCTTGCTGACCATCTTGATTCTCCCGGGTTGGAACAGATACGCACAGTGAAGCTGTGCGGGCGGTCACCTTACTTTAGCTGCTTTCATTTTTCATTCCAGTGGAATGCCGAAGCAATCCTTTGAATTCTTAATTCTTACTTCCGCGATGACGCCCGGCGACTTCTGGATGGAAGCAGTCGCAGCCCTCGAAAGGAAACGTCATGAGGCCAGCGAAATGTAGAGACTACAATCGCCGCTCCGTCGACATACATCCGCCGTATGAATCTTTCCGAAAGAATGCGTAGCTGGGCACGCGGCATCAAGCGTGACGGCGTCACCCTGTGGTTCGCCTACAAGCACACCGGCACGCCCTTGATGGCGAAAGTCCTTTGTGTACTCGTCGTTGCGTACGCGCTGAGTCCCATCGATCTGATACCGGACTTCATTCCTGTCCTGGGCTACCTGGACGATGTCATCTTGCTGCCATGCCTGATCTGGCTTGCTGTCAGACTGGTTCCAGCCGACGTGCTTGCCGAATCCAGGACCAAGGCTGGTGAATGGATGGCCAGGGAAGGGAAAAAGCCGCGCAGCAATTGGGGAATACTTTTCGTGGCGCTGGTCTGGATCGCCGTCACGTGGGTAGGTTGGAAATATCTGGTCTCGCCCTACGTTTGACCTCGCCTCCCTCAGGCACCTCTGCGAAACGGACCTTCGTCTCTTCTTGGAAGGACTAACGTTCCCTGATTTCAGCGAGCAACGCTGCAAGCTGGGACATGTCTGCCGGCTTGACCAGATGGTGGTCGAATCCCGCAGCAAGAGTGGCCGCGCGATCCTGCGCCTGTCCATACCCGGTAATGGCAATGAGCCGGCTCGTTGCCGTCCCGGATTCCTGCCGAAGCCGGGTAGCCAGTTCATGGCCGTCCATGCCTGGCAGGCCGATGTCGAGCAGGCAGGCGTCAGGCTTTTCCTTCTTCGCCCGCTCCAGCGCGCGGAACGGATCGTGTTCGACCATGACGTGATGCCCCAGGGTTTCCAGAAGCATGGCCAGCATCCGCGCCGCGTCTTCGTTGTCATCCACCACGAGCACGCGTAACGGACTATCGCTTGCCCGCAGGCCGCTGTAGCTTTCCTCACCCGTGCCTGCACTATTGGTCAACAGGCGCGGCAGGCATACCGTGAAGCGACTTCCCTTGCCCAGGCCATCGCTTGTACAACTGACGCTGCCACCGTGCAGCAGTGTCAGGCTCTTCACCAGGGCCAGGCCGAGCCCCAGACCGCCCTGGGCACGGTCGGGCGTGCGTTCTCCCTGAGAAAAAAGATCAAATACGCGCGCCTGCAATTCAGGCGCCATGCCGATACCGTTATCCTCGACACTGATCAATACCTGATCACCACGAGGCTCCACACGAAGCGCGATGCGGCCGCCCTCCGGCGTGAACTTGGCCGCGTTCTGCAACAGGTTGGTCAGGATCTGGACCAATCTGCTCTCGTCCCCCGCCACATATACCGGTTCCGGTCCCAGATCGATAAGCAGCTCGTGGCGGCGCGCTTCCATGAGCGGCCGCGCCTGTTCCACCGCGTACGCAACGATGCCTTTCATCTCCTGTGAATTCTTTCTGAGCGTCGCAAGGCCGCGATGCACGCGCGATACATCGAGCAAATCGTCGACGAGCTGGGTCAGGTGGCGCACCTGCCGCTGAATCACCTCACTCGTCTGCTTCAGCCTGGCAGGATCGAACTCCAGCATGCCCATCAATTCCGCCGCCGCGCTGATCGGCGCAAGCGGATTTCGCAATTCATGCGCGAGCATCGCCAGAAACTCGTCCTTCAGCTTGCTGGCGCGCTCAGCCTCGTTTCTTGCAGCGCGCTCGCGCTCCAGCAATTCGGCGATCTGTGCATGGCGCTCCTCCAGTTCCTTGCGGGCAGCCGCCAGCTCCAAGGCCGTGCGCACTGCGGCAGGCAGCTTGGGAAACTCTTCCTTGCGTTTGACGATGTAGTCCGACAGGCCCGAGCGCATGCCGGCCGCGCAAATGTCTTCGGTGCCGGTATTGGTGAACATGATGACGGGCTGCTCCGGATGGCGTTCTTTCAAACGCTGCAACACGGTCAACCCGTTCGACCAGCCCAACTGATAATCCGTGATCACGCAATCGAACCGGCGCTCCATCTGCAGTTCGAACTCGCTCACGGTTCCGATTTCGGTAAAGACCGCGTGCGGAAAGCCGGACGCAATCGCGCGGCGAGAAAGGGCACGGTCGTCATCGTTATCGTCGATGAGAAGAACACTTATCTGCTCTTTCGTCACGGGTTCCCCTGCGATTACGGAGCGCGAACGTTGTGATCGATCCAGTACGCGCTGACCGTCTTCAACAACGCAGTCGTCGCTGCCAAGGTATAGGGCTTCTTCAAATAGGAATTGGCGCCCAATGCGTAAGCCTGCTCAACATCCCTGTCCTCGGCCGAATTCGTGAAGACCACCACCGGCACGCGCGCGAAGCGCTCGTGGTTCTTCAACCATTCCAGCACTTCCAGCCCGCTTCTTTTCGGAAGCCTCAAGTCCAGCAGCACTACGGTAGGCAGCGCTTGCAGCGCATCGTGCGCATGTTGTCCCGCATTCAGGAAATAGTCGACCGCCTCATCACCATCGTGCGCGACAACGATAGGGACATCGATCCCGCCCTTGCGTAGCGCACGCTGGACCAGAACGACATCGTTTTCATCATCTTCCACCAAGAGAATGTTGCGGCTTGCCTCCATTACCCCTCCGTTCTCATGGCGGGAAGCTCCACCCAGAAGCGCGAGCCGACATTGACCTCGGACTCCACGCCGCAATGCCCCTGCATGCGCCGCGTTGCCACATCGACGATCGCCAGGCCAATACCGCTGCCCGGATATTCACTCATGCCATGCAAGCGCTCGAACGGCTTGAAGATGCGTTGCTGCTGCGCTGGCGGAATGCCTATTCCATTGTCTTCCACCCATATACGGACAAGTCTGGCCCCGGTCTGTTCAATCGGGCGCAGTTCAGTCCATATGCGAACCGACAGAGGCACATCCCGTCGGGAAAATTTCATCGCGTTCGACACCAGGTTCTGGAAGACCTGCAGGCACGCCGTACTGTTTGCCCAGACAAAAGGAAGGCCTGGCGCGACCGAGATCTGGGCATTGCTTTCCCGAATCTGCGCTTCGAGGTTGCTGAGCACGTTGCGGAACACTTCCGCAAGACTGACCGGCCCCGACACCAATTCCATGCGCGACAAGCGGCTGAATGCCAGCAGATCGGTAATCAGTTGTTCCATGCGTCCCGCAGCCTTGGAGATGCGCTGCAGATAGTCCTGACCCGTTTCATCGAGCTTGCCCTCGTAATCTTCCTGCAAAGCATCCGCAAACCCCTGAATGCCGCGCAATGGTGCGCGCAGATCATGCGCAACCGTATAACTGAAGGCTTCGAGCTGGCCGTTCGCCTCCTGCAAGCGCGCATTCACTTCAAGTAGCTGGGCATTGGCCACGCGCAACTCTTCGGTGCGCTTTTCCACGCGGTTTTCAAGCGTGGCTACCAGCTCGCGTATCTGCGCTTCAGCCATTTTCAAGGACGTGACATCCACCGCTGCGGCACAGATGCCTATCATCCGGCCTTCATGGTCGCGCAACGGCGCCTTGGAAACCGCGAAATATTTCAGCCCTTCTGCTGTATCGATTCTTTCCTCGAATTGCACAACGCCGCCGCTCTGCATAACCTGCTTGTCCGCCGCCGACGGCGGCTGTTCGTGCAGCACGCGGGGAAGGCTTCCATCTCCGGTTCTGGCTTTGGTGCGCTCGCTGCCAAGCATCCTCTCGTAGGTCTTATTCACGAGCAGAAAACGGCCCTGCAGATCCTTCAAATAGATCAGCGCCGGCGAGCTGTCGATCACATCGCGCAAACGGGTATGGGCTTGCGCCAGATCCCTTTCCCGGGCAGCCAGCGCTGCGGCACGTTGGCGCAGTAAATCGGACGCATGTTCAAGCGCTGCGCCGACTTCAGCCGCCTCCTTCAAATACACACGCGGCACCCGCACCGGCTCGCCCTTTCCCAATGCCGTCGCCGGAATGGTCAAGGCCGTCACCGAGCGTGCGAGACGCCCGCCCATGAACCAGGCCAGAGTCAAGCCGATGGCGAACAACGCGGCAATCCCAACCGCCAGCCGGGCAAGGGAGCGAAGCATTTCTGCACGCAATTCCTGACGTGGAATACCGATAGACACCGTCCAACCCGTAGCCGGAGAGCGGCTATAGGCGGTCTGGACC
>DATBUE010000100.1:0-6458 GCA_036516375.1 Noviherbaspirillum sp.
ATGCCGGTGTACACGGGAAACCGTGGACACCGGTTTTAATCTTTCAGAATCGAAAATCCAACCCCGCCTAGCGCGGGGTTTTTTGTTGGGAGTTGGGATCGAGCGGCAGCGGCACGCTGCCGCCGGTTCAATGCACGGTCTTCAGGCGTGACATCAGATCGGCCAGCCGGTAAGGCTTGGTCATGACGCTGAATTCGTCGATTTCGCCATGGGCGGTCTTCAGCGCCTGCATCGGGTAGCCCGAGGCGAGAATGACTTTGATACCGGGAATCAGGTTGCGCGCAGCACGCGCGACTTCCACACCATTGCTGCCCGGCATGACGACATCCGAAAACAGGATGCCGATGTCCTTGCGTTGCTTGAGGATGCGGCAAGCCTGCTGTCCATCGCCCGCCGTCAGCACTTCGTAACCCAGGCTGCGAAACAACTCCGCACCCACGTCCAGCAGATCCGGCTCATCATCCACGACCAGCACGATGTCGCGTTGAGTCCCGTCCTCGTCGTCATCCCGATGATCGGTACCGCTCGTGCCACTCTTGCTATCGGCCGCGCCGGAGGTCGCCGGCAGGTACAGGCAGACCGTCGTACCCTTGCCGACTTCACTATGCAAGGTCACCTCACCGCCGGATTGCGTGATGAATCCGTAGACCTGACTCAGGCCCAGCCCCGTGCCCTTGCCGACCTCCTTGGTGGTGAAGAAAGGTTCGAGCGCCCGGGCGACGACTTCCGGCGGCATCCCGGACCCGGTATCGCTGACGGCAACCATCACATAACTGCCGCTGTCCAGTCTGCCGACCTCGCCCGCACGCAACTCCACCTTTTTCGTACTCACGCGCAACTGGCCGCCGTTGGGCATTGCGTCGCGCGCATTCACGACTAGGTTCAGCAGCGCCGCTTCGAAGCGGGCAGCATCGATCGAAACTGCAGGCAAGTGGGCGGCGTAGTTCACCTCGAACGAGATCGTCGGGTTGAGCGCGCGTTGCAACACGCCTTCGAAGCCACGGATCAAGCCGTTCAGATTGCTGTTTTCGACCTTCAACGGCTGCTGGCGCGCGAACGACAGCAACTGCTGGGTCAGCGCGGCGCCGCGTTCCACCGCGCGCCGCATGCTCGCGATCAGCTTGACCTCAGCATGGGCCTGCAGGCGCAGTGACAATACGTCGAGTCCGTTCGACATCACCGCCAGCAGGTTGTTGAAGTCATGCGCCACGCCGCCAGTCAACTGCCCGATCGCTTCCATTTTCTGGGCCTGGAACAAGGCCGCGTTGGCTTGCTCCAGCGCCTCGGCGGCGCGCTTCTTCTCCGTGATGTCGCGCGTAATCTTCGCGAAACCGACCAGCTTCCCGCCGTCGTCATAAATCGCATCGATCACCACGTGAGCCCAGAATCGTTCGCCATCCTTGCGCACGCGCCAGCCTTCGTTTTCATAACGGCCTTCGCGTGCGGCGATGCCGAGCCCGCGTTGCGGCAAGCCGGCGTTGCGATCCTGCTCCGTATAGAAGCGGGAAAAATGCGTGCCGATCACTTCGTCGGCGCTATAACCCTTGATCCGCTCGGCACCGAAATTCCAGTTGTTGATCATGCCTTCGGGAGACAACATGTAAAGCGCATAGTCGGTCACGCCCTGTACCAGCAGGCGGAAGCGCTCTTCGCTTTCGCGCAACGCTTCCTGCGCCGCGCGGCGCTCGGTCACGTCGCGTGTGACCTTGGCAAAGCCGATCAATTGTCCGTTCTCGTCACGTATCGGATCAATCGCCACGCTGGCCCAGAAGCGACTTCCATCCTTGCGCACGCGCCAGCTTTCGGCCTCGAACTTGCCCTCCTCGCGCGCGGTGCGCAACGCGCGTTCAGGCACGCCCGCCTGACGGTCTTCCTCGGTGTAGAAACGCGAAAAATGCGAACCGATGATTTCTTCCGCCTTGTATCCCTTGATGTGCTCGGCGCCAGCGTTCCAGCTCGTAATGTAGCCGCCCGGATCGAGCATGTAGATCGCGTAATCGCTGACACTGGAAACGAGCAGGCTCAAACGCCGGTCGATACTGAGGGGAGAATCGGAAGGAAGCTGGGGATCGGTCATGATGTTGCGCACGGACATGGAGCCGGGGATGACGATCAGGGCTTGGATCGGCTGCAGATGAAGCATCCCACCGTTGCCTGCGCGACTGAAAAAAGTAAGCGAGGCCGCAATCATACCCGTGCTGCATCTACGCTTCACACGGACGAGGAGCGATGCCCGCAGGAAGCTTGCGTGATATCAACACCAAATCGGTCGGACGACTCAATCCGGCTTGGAAGTGAAACAAGACGAGGCCGGGCTGACTGCTGCCGGCGCTGGCCGATGAAGGTTGCCGGAAGTGCCGGGCAGTGATCCGGCGGGTGCAATTTGTATCCGGTGTTCGACCTGGGCCGCGACCTGTTCGCTCAGATCCGGCAGTACCCGGTGCCCGAGATAGGCACCCCAGGCCTTCCACCCCACCGGCAGCTCCTCGTAGGGATGGAGCGAAGCCCAGACGATGGCCTTGACCACCGAGCAGACATCGTCCGGAAAGGGCGGCCTCGCCTCCGTTCCGCTGTAGTTTGCTGTATGTGCAAAAAAAGGCGTGTCCACTGCCCAGGGCAATACGGTAGCGACCGCCACCTTGTCCTGCCCCGCCAGGCGCATTTCCTCGTTCAGCGCCCGGCCCAGGCTCAGTACCGCGGCCTTGGACGCCGCATAGCTCGCTTGATAGGCGAGCGGCACCTCGCTTTCAACCGAGCCGATGTTGACCAGCGTGCCGTAGCCCTGCCGGGTGAACTGACGCAGGGCTGCATGACTACCGAAGATCACACCCTTGAGGTTTACATCGATCAGGCGCGCGTGGTCTTGCGGGGGAATCTGCTCGAAGCGGCCTATCGCGCCCACGCCGGCATTGTTGATCCAGACGTCGATGCGACCGAAGCGCTCCACTGCCCGCTGCGCCAGCGAAGCCACATCGTGCATTCTTGCCACGTCCGCCGGCACCGCCAGCGCCTGTCCGCCGCGTGCCCGCACTTGCACCGCAACCTGCTCCAGCAACTCGCCACGACGCGCAGCAAGCACCACGTTGGCTCCCAGGTCCCCCAGCATGAGTGCAGTGCCACGGCCGAAGCCACTCGATGCCCCGGTAATCACATACGTCTTGCCGCGCACGCGCTGCGCGTCTTCCGCGCCCAGTCCTCGAGTAGCCGCGCAGCCTGCAAGCTGCAGGCACAGGACGACGAGCAGCAGGCGCACCAACAGGCTCTTCCGGTTCGCTCCTGCTTTCGTCGTCGCGTCCACCGCCTCCTCCTTCACCAGCGACAGACTGCGGGGGGTGCGGCGCGTTCCGTTGGAGACGCGCATGTCCGTTTTCTCGCGCCGCGAAAAATCGATGGATTGCGCAAGGAAAATTGAACGCAGCAAAGCGCTGGAACTCGTAGGGGAAGGCTCCTACAATCATCGGCGGTACGTTGATCGCGTTTCCGCCAAGGACGTACCGCCGCAGCGGGTTGGTTTACGGTGGCAGCAGCAACGAGTCGCATGACAAGGATTGCAGCCACGCGACGACTTCCTGTCGCGCCCGACGTCCCCTCCTCGCTGGCACGGCCCGAGCCGCCAGGCTGCATTGCTTGTCCACGAACAAAACTACATTACATGGCAATCCCCCACACCTCACTCGACACTGAATCTCCCCTGGACATGATCATCTTCGGCGGCGCCGGCGACCTGTCCATTCGCAAGCTGCTGCCAGCGTTGTACATGGCGCACCTGCATGGCAACCTGCCGCGCTCCACCCACATCATCGCGGTGGGCCGCCATCCCTATACGCGCGAAGCCTATGTGGAATTCGTGCAGCAACAGTCGCAAGCCTTCATCGATGCGAAGAACCTGGAGCCCAAGGCATGGCAGGAATTCCTGCAACTGCTGCATTACGTCGCCCTCGATGCCACGGATCGCGAAGGCTATGCCCGGCTGGCCGAGTGCGCGCGCCGACAAGCCACGCGCGTGTTCTACCTGGCCACCGCGCCCACCATCTTTACCGATATCTGCGACAACCTCTCGTCCTGCGGCCTGATCGACGAGGCCAGCCGCGTGGTGCTGGAAAAGCCGCTCGGGCACGACCTCGACTCGGCACGCGCGATCAACGACGCCGTGGGACGCCACTTCGGCGAATCGCAGATCTACCGGATCGACCATTACCTCGGCAAGGAAACCGTGCAGAACCTGATGGTGCTGCGTTTCGGCAATGGGATCCTGGAGCCTCTGTGGCGCACGCCGACGATAGAAAGCGTGCAGATCACGGTGGCCGAAACGGTGGGCGTGGGCAGTCGCGCCGGCTTCTACGACGGCACGGGCGCCTTGCGCGACATGGTGCAGAACCACTTGCTGCAACTGCTGTGCATCATCGCGATGGAACCGCCGGTTTCGCTGGATCCGGACGCCGTACGCGATGAAAAACTGAAAGTGCTGCGCTCCTTGCGCCGCATGGGCCTGGGCGACATCGCGCGCGACACCGTGCGCGGCCAGTACGGAGTCGGTGCGGTCAACGGTGAAGCGGTCAAAGGGTATCGCGAGGAAAATGATGTGCCGACCGACAGCCGCACCGAAACCTTCGTCGCATTACGTGCACACGTGGACACCTGGCGGTGGGCCAATGTCCCGTTCTTCCTGCGCACCGGCAAGCGCATGCAGAAGCGACTGTCGCAGATCGTGATCGACTTTGCCGACCCGCCGTTCTCGATCTTCCCGGACGCACCGCGCACGCGCGCCAATCGTTTGGTGATCCAGTTGCAACCGGAGGAATCGGTGCAATTGCAGGTGATGGCCAAGCAGCCGGGCAGCGGCATGCACATGCTGCCGGTAAATCTGAACCTCGACCTGCAATCGGCCTTTTCGCAGCGGCGCGCCGAGGCCTATGAGCGCTTGCTGATCGACGTAGTGCGTGGGCGCCTGACCCACTTCATGCGGCGCGATGAACTGGAAGCAGCCTGGGCTTGGGCCGATCCCATCCTGGAGGGCTGGCAGGAACTCGGTGAAAAGCCACTGAACTATCCAGCTGGCAGCTGGGGGCCGGATGCAGCGGCGGCGCTGTTGGCGCGTCAGGGCTTGCGCTGGATCGAGTAACGCCGCCTTGCAGCGGGGCGTTGCGGGAACGCCTCGCTTCGTGCACCTGCAACAACCGGTGCATGCACTTCTGGCGCTACTGGCTGCTCTTTTCGTTCGCGCCGCCAGCACTCCCCGACCCTGCGCTTCCGCTTTCGGCATGGCCCTCGGTACCGCTGGCGCCACTGGCCTGGTTGCGCTGCTGCTGAGCCTCGCGCGCTTCCGCCTGCAGGCGCGCGCCGAACTTCTCCAGATTCTGGCCCGCACGCTCGGCCAGCTCATTCAATTGGCCGCCCGCGTTCGACAAGGCCTGATCCACCTTTTCGCCGGTACGTTCGGCCGGCCCGGTCTCTTGCGCATCTCTCGGCGGCCGGTCACAACCGGCGGCGAGCAATGCAAGGCCGGCCAGCACCAGGCCTCCCAGTTTTTTACCCAATGCGCTGTTCATCTCCTGTTCCTCGTCCGGTGTGCGATACAGAAAATGGACCCCGCGCAGAGCACGAAGTTTTCGCGCCCTGACGCACGCTTGTGACCCAGCAATCCTGTGACAAAGCGTGACTGCGCAAGCCGGCAGTACACGGCAGCGCGGGTAGAATGACGGCTTGTCCAGCGCATGGAAAATCATGGCCATCTACCAGTTGGGAGACGATGCTCCCGAGATCGATTCCTCCGCTTATGTCGCCGAGAGTGCCAACCTCATCGGCAAGGTGCGCGTGGCGGCGAATGCAAGCGTCTGGTTCGGCACCACGATTCGCGGCGACAACGAGTGGATCACGCTGGGAGAGAACAGCAACCTCCAGGAAAACTGCGTGCTGCATACGGACCCCGGCCATCCATTGGCCATTGGCCGCAATGTCACGGTCGGCCATCAAGCCATGCTGCATGGCTGCACCATTGGTGACGGAGCCCTGATCGGCATCCAGGCCGTGATCCTGAACGGAGCGCGCATTGGTCGCAACTGCCTGGTGGGTGCCGGCGCAGTGGTGACCGAGGGCAAGGAATTTCCCGACAATTCACTGATCCTCGGCGCGCCTGCCAAGGTGGTGCGCACGCTCGGCGATGATGACGTCGCTCGCCTGCAGGCCGCCGCCACCAGCTACGTTGCCCGCGCCCAGCGCTTCAAGCGCGACCTCAAACGCATAGGCTAAGAACGCCGACAAAAAATTATGGATTCCCTGAAACGCTTCATGTTCGAAAACGCCGCGGTGCGCGGCGAACTGGTCGAGATTTCCGCCACCTGGCAGCAGATCCAGATGCACAAGGAATACCCGCCAGCGGTGCGCAAGCTGCTCGGCGAGATGGTGGCCGCCGCCGCCCTGCTCTCGGCCAACCTCAAGTTCAACGGCATGCTGGTGAT
>DATBUE010000101.1:0-2538 GCA_036516375.1 Noviherbaspirillum sp.
CGCGGATGGTCATGACCTAGCCCCCGGTCACCGGCGGAAAGAAGGCGACTTCGGCACCCTCGCTCAGGGCCGCATCCGGTCCGCTCATCTGCTGGTTGCAGGCCATCCGCACGGCGCGGCCTTCGCCCAGCGCCTGCTCCCAGGCGCCACCACGTGCACGCAGCCATGTACGCAGCTCACCGACGGTGCGCACCTCGGCCGGCACCTCCAACACTTCCTGGCTGGCGCCGAGCGCCTCGCGCAGGCTGGCAAAAAAACGCAACTGGATACGCATGATCAGTACAGCAATTCGGAAAATGGCAGGAAGCGCACCAAGTCGCCGCGGGCGATGGCCTGGGCGGGAGGATTGTCGATCAAGCCATCCCCCCAGACGGTAGAAGTCAGCACTGCGGAACCCTGGTTCGGAAACAGGTCAAGACCACCCTGCTCGTTGATGCGCGCGCGCAGGAATTCATTGCGCCGGTCCGGCTTGTTCCAGTCGAAATCGGCGCGTAGCGTGATGGCGCGCGGCGCGACTTGCACCACACCTTGCAGGCGCAGCAGGAAGGGCCGCACGAACAGCAGGAAGGTGACGAAGCTCGACACCGGATTGCCCGGCAGGCCAAGGAAGAAGGCCTTGCCCGCATTCCCCGCACTGCGGTCGATCTCGCCGAAAGCCAGCGGCTTGCCGGGTTTGATCGCGATCTGCCACATCGTCAGCCGTCCTTCGGCCTCGACTGCCGGCTTGACGAAGTCCGCCTCACCCACCGACACGCCGCCGGAGGTCAGCACCAGATCATGGGTTTGCGCAGCTTCGCGCACTACGGAGCGCGTTGCTTCGAGCGAATCGGGCACGATGCCGTAATCGGTGATGGTGCAACCGAGGTTCTGCAACAGGCCGCGCAGCAGGAAGCGGTTGGAGTTGTAGATGGCACCTGGCTTGAGCGGCTCGCCCGGCATCGCCAGTTCGTCGCCGGTAAAGAACACCGCGACTTTCGGACGCCGCACCAGCGGCAAGGTGGCCAGGCCGACCGAGGAGGCAAGCCCCAGCTCCTGTGGGCGCAATCGAATGCCGGCTGCAAGGATGGTGCTGCCGGCGCGAATGTCTTCGCCGCGGCGGCGGATCCACTCGCCAGCCTCGGGTGCATGGCGGATCGTGACCTTGTCACCATCGGCCTCGCATTGCTCCTGCATGACAACGGCATCGGCGCCAGGAGGGATCATTGCGCCGGTAAAGATGCGCGCAGCCGTCCCCGGCTGCAAGGTCTGCGGCACATGACCGGCAGGCACCCGCTGCGAGACAGGCAGAACCGAGGCCCCGCTCGCGCAATCCGCAGCGCGCACGGCATAGCCGTCCATCTGGGTATTGTCCGCCGGGGGCACGTCCAGACGCGAAGCCTGAGCCGCAGCAAGGACACGACCGTTTGCCTCCAGCGTCGGCAAGGTCTCGCTGTCGGCGATGGGCCGCACGGCAGAAAGCAGAAAATCGAGAGCTTCTGCTGCGCTCAGCATCGGTTTTCTTTCGGACATACTCGGCCTTCTTCGGAAGAATCGGGGATTGTAATCCGAAGGGTGTCCCATCAGGGGTGACCGAGTGAAGACAGTCGCGCGGCAAGCGGCGCACCGCTTGCCGGCCAAAGGCGAACGAATCAGGAGACGGGCAGCGGCCAGCAGCCGCTGTCGTTCAGGATTTGATGAGGATGTTGTAAGCCTGTTGCAGCTTTTCGATCTCCTTCAAGAATTTGTCGAAAGCGGGATTGGTCTCCTCTCCGTGAGCGCGAACGTGTGAGGAGTAACCCGAAATTGGCGCCGAGTCCCGCAGTTCCGTGAAGGCGTTGAGGAACTTCATCTTCTTGTTTTCGTCGCTCGGGTCGTCGTTGTAGGCACTCAATGCGTTCCTCGCTGCGTCCTTGAGCCGGTCCCGCTCAGCAGCAACGCCGGGCAAAAGGCCCCGCAATTTCTTGGCAAAGGCCGCACCCAGATGCTTCGGTTGAGCGGCGCGCTCAAGCACCTTTTGTTCCGCCGCGGAACGCGCGCGTGGAGGTGCGGGGCCGAAAGAGGGAGGGTTGGCAGTCTGCGGGGGCAGAAAACGAAAAATGGTTAAGGTCATCGCTTCAGCACTCCATTTGATTGAGGAAAAAAATTCTTCTCCATGAGTAGCAAGCGGATTCCCTCGGTTCCATCGTGAAGAAGGGGATGGCCGGGGAACAGCGAAGGAGTTTCCCTCCCGGATGGCATCCCTACTGAATGCCGGTGTGCTTCGCAATAAACGCCTTCACCTGCCCGACATCGGCCGGCATTACGACGAAGCGCTGCGGCAGGGTTTCGATGTTCTCGAAGCCGGCCGGACGCTCGGCATCGAGCCCGAGCGCTTCGCGGATGGTTTCGTTGAACTTGGCCGGCAGTGCCGTCTCCAGCACGATCATCGGTACGCCCGGCCTCAGGTATTCGCGCGCAACCTTCACACCATCCGCGGTATGGGTGTCGATGGTCACGCCGTATTTGTCATGCACGTCGCGAATGGTTGCAACGCGATCCGCATGGGTGGACTTGCCGGAA
>DATBUE010000102.1:0-2910 GCA_036516375.1 Noviherbaspirillum sp.
AAGGCGTCCGGCATCGGGGAGCTGGTCAGGGCGAATCCGCTCTAAAAGACAGGGCCAGCCCGGTCAGCCACACTTGCCTCCTGTTACTCGCCCTCCCTGTTACCCCGAATCACCCGAACCGAATCCCTTCTGCGAGAAACACCATGTCCGACACCTCATTCCCCCTGTTTGCCGACCTGAACCTCAGCGAACCCATCCTGCGCGTGCTGAAGGAGCTGGGCTACGAATCGCCATCGCCGATCCAGGCGGCCACCATCCCCACTCTGATGGACAAGCGCGACGTGCTCGGCCAGGCGCAGACCGGCACCGGCAAGACGGCCGCGTTCGCATTGCCGATCCTGGCCGGTCTCGATATCCGGCAATCCGCACCGCAGGCGCTGGTGCTTGCGCCCACGCGCGAACTCGCGATCCAGGTGGCCGAAGCGTTTCAGCGCTACGCCACCTACATTCCGGATTTTCACGTGCTGCCGATCTACGGCGGCCAGAGCTACCACCCGCAGCTCTCGGCCTTGCGGCGCGGGGTGCATGTCGTGGTCGGCACACCGGGGCGCGTGATCGATCATCTGGAGAAAGGTTCGCTCGACCTTTCGCAGCTCAAGACCCTGGTGCTCGATGAAGCCGATGAAATGCTGCGCATGGGCTTCATCGACGATGTGGAAACCATCCTGCAAAAGACACCGGAATCGCGCCAGACCGCCTTGTTTTCCGCGACCATGCCGCCGGCGATCAAGCGCATCGCCCAGACCTATCTGCGCAATCCCGCCGAAGTCACGATCGCCGCCAGGACCGGCACCGCAGAGAACATCCGCCAGCGCTACTGGCTGGTCAGCGGCATGCACAAGCTCGATGCACTCACGCGCATTCTTGAAGCGGAGAGCTTCGACGGCATGATCATCTTCGCGCGCACCAAGCTTGGCACTGAAGAACTGGCGAGCAAGTTGCAGGCGCGCGGCTTTTCCGCTGCCGCCATCAACGGCGATATCGCCCAACAACAGCGCGAACGCACGATCCAGCAACTCAAGGACGGCAAGATCGACATCCTGGTCGCTACCGACGTGGCCGCTCGCGGGCTGGACGTGGAGCGCATCAGCCACGTCGTCAACTACGACGTGCCCTATGACCCGGAAAGCTATACCCATCGCATCGGCCGCACCGGCCGTGCCGGACGCAGTGGCGAGGCAATCCTGTTCATTGCACCGCGCGAGCGCAACCTGCTCAAGTCCATCGAGCGCGCCACGCGCCAGCCGATCGCGATGCTCGAGCTGCCGACGATTCAGGCCGTCAACGATGTGCGCATTGCGCGCTTCAAGGACCAGATCACCGACGCGCTTGCCGAGGGCGGGCTGGAAGTGTTCCAGTCCTTGATCGAAGAGTACGAGCGCGAGAAGAATGTGCCGGCCATCGAGATCGCGGCCGCGCTCGCCAAGATTGCACGCGGCGACGTACCGCTGCTGATCGAGAAGAACCAGCGCGAGCCGCAAGCGGAACGGTCATGGGCGGAAGAGCGGCCGGCGCAAGGCGGCAGGTTCGAGCGCAAGGAACACATTGAACGCGGCGCGCGCGAGCTGCGCGAAGGGCGCAACGAGCGTCCTGAACGCTTCGAACGCAAGGAGTTCGGCGAGCGCCCGGCCTTTCCCAGAAAGGAACGCGTCGTGCGCGAACCGGAACCGGGTTCGCAAACCTTCCGCATCGAGGTCGGCCATGTGCATGGCGTCAAGCCGGGCAACATCGTCGGCGCCATCGCCAACGAAGCCGGGCTCGATTCCAAGCACATCGGCCGCATCGAAATCTATGACGACTACAGCACGCTCGATCTGCCGGACAGCATGCCCGACGATCTGCTGGAACACCTGAAGAAGGTGTGGGTCGCCGGCCAGCAGTTGCGCATCAGCCGCGATGGCGAAGCAGGGCAGCCTGCTGCAAAGCCTGCATTCAAGAAGCCGCATGCCGCTGAACGGGCGGAGCGTGGCGAGACATTTGTCGGCAAGGAGCGCACGGAACATAACGTTCGTGAGCAGCATGCTGAAGCGCCAAAGAAAGAACGCAGCGAACGCAAGGAAAAAGTGCCGATGCAGCCCTACCGCATCGAAGTCGGCCACGCGCACGGCGTCAAGCCGGCCAACATCGTCGGTGCCATCGCCAACGAGGCCGGCCTCGAAGCGAAGTACATCGGCCGCATCGAAATCTTCGACAACCACAGTGTGCTCGACCTGCCCGAAGGCATGCCGAAGGAAGTGTTCGAGCAATTGAAGTCCGTCACCGTCGCTGGCCAGGCGCTGCGCATCAGCCACGCACACGGCCATGTCCCGCCGGAAGAAAAACTTTCCGGTAAGAAGATCACGCTGACCAAGCCGAACAAGGGCGGCGACCGCAGGGTGAATGAGAAGAAATTCGGTGACAAGCCGCCGTTCAAGGGAAAGGCCGGAGCCGGCGAGCGTAGTGGCGCTCCGTCCAAGACAAAGGCGAAGCCGCACCGGAAGGGAAGCTAGCGCGGTTTTTCGTCCCGCGTAGGTTGGGCTGACGCTTCACCAGCCCAACGTGTGAGGTAAATGAATGACAGGCTCCGTTTTTTGCTGATGAAGTTGGGCTGTTAGCCCAACCTACGCCTGCTGCCAGGCTGGTGTGGTCAGGTGGGCGGCCCTTGATTACCGAGGCGGTGGTGCGGATGGGGCAAACTGACCACCGGGATGTCGAAGTGAAGCACTTCCTCCCGCACACCAAGCTTCGTGTACAGCGCAATCGCGGGTTCATCCCCGTAATCCGCCTGCACGAATACGACGTGCGCTCCGCGCTGGCCGGCAAGGGTTTGCAGCTGGCGGATCAAGGCAGTGGCGATGCCGTGGCGCCGGTACGACAATGACACGGCGAGGTCGTAGATGTAGATCTCGCTGCGCTCTTGTTCGAACTTCA
>DATBUE010000103.1:0-3387 GCA_036516375.1 Noviherbaspirillum sp.
CAAAGCGGATATGTGAAAAAGCCCGATTCTTCGAATCGGGCTTTTTCTTTTTCCGCGGGCACTTTAGCTATGGAAAGTTACCCACGAAAACAGTGGGCAAGCTTGTGGATAAGCATGGGAGTTTTCCGCAAGCGATTGAAAGAAAAGGGAAATTTTGCGATGAGTAAAATCAACGCAATAGCGCCTGCCCCCTAATCCGAATGCCTCCCTGATTCTGGCCTTGCCGGCTCACTGCGGGTGGTCGATATCCTCAAGCTGCAACAGCACGCTAAGAAACACCCCGACTATCAGGGCCGTTGTAATCACCCCCAGCAACGAAATCACGGCTGTCATCATGGTCATCCCCTCCCCTGTGGATCGCGTTTCATTACAGCATCGCGCTCCGCCCGCACAATTGCGCTTGCTCATGCTGCACCGCGCCCATTGATCGCGGTCAACATTGCGCAGCATTCGTCCTTGCCTGCATATACTGTGTGCACTTCTGCTCCGGCTTGGTCAGGGCGCAGCGAGCAAATGACCGAAGCTTCAGAACAAACAGTAATGGACCGCCGCCCTCTGCATCCCCCCCATCCTTCCCCTGATTCCAGCGCCGTCCGTGGTCTTGATCCGTTGCACGGACCTGGCGTCATGCGCGCACTGCTGCGCACGCTCGACTGGACAACATCCCCGCTCGGTCCGCCCGCTTCCTGGCCGGCGGGCTTGCGCATGGCGGCCAGCCTGATGCTGGATTCGAAATTTCCGATGTTCATCGCTTGGGGACCGGAGCTTGGCTTCCTGTACAACGATGCTTACATCGACATTCTTGGCAAGAAGCACCCCGCCGCAGCCGGACAACGTTTTCATCACATCTGGGAAGAAATCTGGGACCAGATCCTTCCGCTGATCCAGCGCGCCCTCAATGGCGAAGCGACCTATGCCGAGAACATGCCGCTATCGATGCTGCGCAAGGGGCACGAGGAACAGACCTGGTTCACCTTTTCCTATTCGCCCTTGCGTGACGAGACCGGCCGTGTCGCCGGCATGTTCTGCGCCTGCACCGAGACTACCAGCCAGATCCTGGCCGACCGCCGCCAGGCCTTCCAGCTTGCCCTGACCGACCGCCTGCGTGGCTTGAGCGATCCGGCGGACATCATGGCTGAAGCGTCCGAAGCGCTGGGTCGACATCTGGGCGTGGCACGCGTTGGCTATGCCGAAATCGATGCGATGGCCGATACCGTGCATGTGGAGCGCGACTGGACCGGCGGAAACCTGTCTTCGCTGGCCGGGGAAACGCGCCCGCTCGCCAGTTTCGGCAAGGCCGTTAACGATCAATTGCGTGCCGGGCGCACGCTGGTGCTGGACGACGTGCTCGGCGACGAGCGCGCCATGTCGCATACCGAAGGCTTCGACAGCATCGAGGTGCGTGCGATGGTGGCAGTGCCCCTCATCCGCGAGGAAGAACTGTCCGCCCTCCTGTTCCTGCATGAAGGCCAGCCGCGGCACTGGACCGCCGAAGAAATTGCACTGGCCGAAGACGTCGCTGGACGCACTTGGGCCACGGTGGAGCGCGCACGCGCGGAAAGCCAGCGACACAAGGCCGAAGCCGCGCTCAGCATGCAACTCGAAGCCGAGCGCGACCGCCTGCGCGCGCTGTTCGAACAGGCGCCCGGCTTCATGGCGGTACTGCGCGGTTCCGATCACGTGTTCGAACTGGCCAACGCGGCCTATCTGCGCCTGATCGGCCCGCGCGAATTGATCGGCAAGCCCGCGCGCGCGGTCCTGCCAGAGGTCGAGGGCCAACCCTTCTTCGGCCAGCTCGACCGCGTGTTTGCCACCGGCGAGCCTTTCTTCGCCACCGCCGCACGCATCACACTGCAGCAGGCGCCGGGGGGACCGCTGGTCGAGCGCTTCGTCGATTTCGTCTACCAGCCGGTCATCCAGGGCAAACAGGTGACCGGTATCTTCGTCGAGGGCTACGACGTGACCGAACGCGTGCACGCCTACCAGGCCTTGCGCACCGCCGATCGGCGCAAGGACGAATTCCTCGCGATGCTTGCACACGAACTGCGCAATCCGCTGGCGCCGATTTCCGCCGCTGCACAATTGCTGCGCCTGTCCAGCCGCAACGAGGAACGCGTGCGCCAGACCAGCGAGGTGATCACGCGCCAGGTGGAGCATATGACCGGACTGGTCGACGATCTGCTGGATGTCTCGCGCGTCACGCGCGGTCTGATCAAGCTCGATTTCGAAGTGCTGGACCTACGCGATATCCTCGCGGCCGCCATTGAGCAAGCCCGTGCGCTGATCGATACCAAGGGACATCGGCTGCAGGTGGAATGCGGCGACGTGGCTTTGTGGGTTGCCGGTGACCGGACCCGCCTGGTGCAAATCGTCAGCAACCTGCTCAACAACGCCGCCAAATACACGCAGCAGCACGGCGAGATTCGTATGGCGACCGGCATCGGCGATGGGGAAATCGTGCTGCAAGTGCAGGACAACGGCATCGGTATCGGCAGCGAACTGCTGCCGCACATCTTCGAACCCTTCACCCAGGCCGAACGCTCGCCCGACCGCTCGCAAGGCGGGCTCGGCCTGGGCCTGGCCCTCGTGAAAAGCCTGACGGAGCTGCACGGCGGACGCGTGCAAGCGCACAGCGCGGGCCCGGGAAGCGGTGCGCGTTTCGAGCTGCGCCTGCCCCAGGCGCGGCACGCGCAACAAGCCCGGACCTCGAACCCAACCGGCATTGAACAGGCACGTGCGTCCATGCGGGTGCTGGTGGTGGACGACAACGCCGACGCTGCCCAAAGCCTGGCACTGCTGCTGGAAGCGGAGGGCCATCAGGTCAGCCTGGCCTACCAAGGCGCAAGCGCGCTGGCCACCGCTACCGCCGAAGCGCCGCAGGTCTTGCTGCTCGACATAGGCCTGCCGGATATGGACGGCTATGAGCTGGCGCGCCGCCTGCGTGACTTGCCGCAGACCGCCCACGCCTTGCTGATCGCGCTAACCGGCTATGGCCAGCCGAGCGACCGCGACCGCTCGCGTAGCGCCGGCTTCGACCACCACCTGGTCAAGCCGGCCGATGCCAGGCGCCTCGCCGCGCTGATCGCCTCTGGTCCGATGGAACGATCGGCATGAAGCCGATGGCGGTCTGACGCAGCACTTCCAGGTCGAGGCTGTGGCGCTTGCCAAAACGGTGGCTGAACTGCAGCGCGCTCTCTTCCCAGTCGGCCCTGCCGCCGGACAGATGATCGCTGCCCAGGCGCAGACCGAGCGTCGAGTCGCCGGCCGCGTGCGCCACTTGCGCACCGGACGCAAGCGCGGCCACGAGTGCGAGCAGAAAGGTAGCAGTCAACCCGGTCCTCATGCCGGGCTCCGCAAGTAGCGGCGCAGGCGCGCCATCAGTTCGTT
>DATBUE010000104.1:0-4331 GCA_036516375.1 Noviherbaspirillum sp.
CATCCAGCGCAACCACGATGCCCGCCATGCTCAACATCGCGGTGGCAGCGACTGCAATCCCGTACAGACCCGCTAGCTTGAATGCAACGCCGATGGCGATACAAACGAAGATCACCGGCCATGCGGTGGAACGCATCGACACGCCGAGTCCAGCAATGATGTTGGTGCCGTGCCCGGTGGTCGAGGCTTGGGCAACATGCTGCACCGGCTTGTAGTCGGTGCCGGTGTAATACTCGGTGATCCACACCATCAGGCCAGTCAGGGCCAACCCCACCACACACGCACCCCACAAGCTCATGGCACTGACGATACTGCCGTCGGACAGTTCCACCAGCTGAGGAAACAGCCAGCGTGCGACGAAGTAGAAGGCTACGAGCGAAATCACGCCGGAGATGATCAGCCCCCGGTACAGCGCGGGCATCACGTTGCGCATGCCGGGCCTGGCCTTGACGAAGCTGCAGCCGATGATCGAGGCAATGATGGAGACGCCGCCCAGCACCATCGGCAACAGCACTGCGCTCAGTGGCGCGCCGGTGACCATCAGCACACCCAGGGTCATGGTCGCGATCAGCGTCACGGCATAGGTTTCGAACAGATCGGCCGCCATGCCCGCGCAATCGCCGACGTTGTCGCCGACGTTGTCTGCGATGACGGCCGGGTTACGCGGGTCGTCCTCGGGAATGCCGGCTTCGACCTTGCCCACCAGGTCGGCGCCGACGTCAGCGCCCTTGGTGAAGATGCCGCCACCGAGACGCGCAAAGATCGAGATCAGCGACGAGCCGAAGGCCAGGCCGAGCAAGGGTTTGAGGTCGGCGATCGTCGGTGTGTCGCTGCCGGCCGTGTACCAGAAGAATAGCGATACGCCGAGCAGGCCGAGTCCGACGACCAGCATGCCGGTGATCGCTCCACCCTTGAAGGCAACATCGAGAGCGGGCCCGATGCCGCGCGTAGCCGCCTGGGCGGTGCGCACGTTGGCACGCACCGAGACATTCATGCCGATGAAGCCGCAGGCACCGGAAAGAATGGCGCCGACCGCGAAGCCGGCGGCCGTAGTCCAGTCGAGGAAGACGCCGATCAGGATGGCGAGGATGATGCCGACGATGGCGATCGTCTTGTACTGCCGGGCCAGGTAGGCCCCCGCGCCCTGCTGGATGGCGGTGGCGATTTCCTGCATGCGGGCGTTGCCGGGATCCTGTCTGAGGATCCAGCTACGTGCGACCAGACCGTAGATGACGGCGATGACGCCGCAAGCCACGGCAAACCACAATCCTGTTGCCATATCCCCTCCTGTTTTGTACGACCAAGTTGAAACAACGACGGCTTGCGGGGGAACGGCCAGGGCCTGCGCTTTCGCACGGGGCCCTCGTCGTACTTCCTCGGCCGGCACCTGCAAAAACTTTGCGCACTGCTACCGGATGATGCTGCTACGGCTTGTGAATGTCATCGCGCCGGAAAGACCGGCTGGAAAACGACAAGGCGGACCGAAGTCCGCCTTGTTTTTACGACTGGAGCGCCGCGAACGCGTTGTCGCGAACCGTTTCCACCGGCCCGACACCGGAGATCTTGCGATACTGCGGAGCACCGGGCTGCCCCGATTCGGCCCACTTGTTGTAGTAGTCGATCAGGACTTCGGTCTGCTCGTGATAGACCTGCAGGCGCTTGCGCACCGTTTCTTCATGATCGTCGTCGCGCTGGATCAACTCCTCGCCCGTCACGTCATCCTTGCCCTCGGACTTCGGCGGGTTGAACTTGACGTGATAGGTGCGGCCGGAAGGCTGGTGCACGCGGCGGCCGCTCATGCGCTCGATGATGGCGCTGTCGGGAACGTCGATTTCCAGCACATAGTCGATCGTCACACCGGCTTCCTTCATCGCATCGGCTTGCGGAATGGTGCGCGGAAAGCCGTCGAACAGGTAACCGTTCGCGCAATCGGGCTGCTTCAGGCGATCCTTCACTAGGCCAATGATGATGTCGTCCGACACCAGGCCACCCGCATCCATGACCTTCTTGGCTTCCAGGCCCAGCGGAGTGCCGGCCTTGACTGCCGCACGCAGCATGTCGCCGGTGGAGATCTGGGGGATGTTGAATTTTTCCTTGATGAATGTGGCTTGCGTGCCCTTGCCGGCCCCGGGGGGCCCTAACAGGATGAGGCGCATGAGAAGTCTTCCTAGACAGTTTTAAATTCTGTACTGCGACGCGCGGGCGGAGTCAGCCCGGCCGAGGGTGCGGTTTTACCACACCAAAATTGCACGAAACTTACCACACTTCCTTGTCGCTTCGGTCCCCCGGAAAGCCGCAAATCTTCTGTTTCAGTCCTGTTCCCGCTCGAAATGACGGCGCACGCGCGCCAGGTCATCGGGTGTGTCGACGCCCGGGGCGGGAGCCGATGGTGCGAGGTGAACCGCAATCGGGAAACCGTGCCACAGCACGCGCAATTGTTCCAGGGCTTCGATCTGCTCCAACGGAGAGGCCGGCAATTGCGGATAGGCCTGGAGGAAGCGATTGCTGTAGGCGTACAAACCGATGTGGCGCAGGACCGGGTAGGCCGGCGGCATGTGGTCGCGGTCTTGGGCGAAGGCGTCGCGGTGCCAGGGAATCGCGGCACGGGAAAAATACAACGCGCGCGCCTGCCTATCCAGCACCACCTTCACCACGTTCGGATTGAACACGTCGGCAACATCGGCAATGGCGTGGGCGGCGGTTGCCATCGGCACCTCAGCGCCCACCAAGGCAGCCGTGGCGGCGACCAGTTGTGGATCGATCAAGGGTTCGTCGCCCTGCACGTTCACGATCACCTCGTCCGGGGCCATGCCCAGCGCATCTGCGACTTCGGCGATGCGGTCGGTGCCGGAAGGATGATCGGGGCGCGTCAGGCGCACCTCGACGTCATGCGCCCTGCATGCGGCCTCGATGTCGGGATGGTCGGTGGCGACGATCACGCGCATCGGCCCCGCCAGTGCTGCGCGCTCGGCCACACGCACCACCATCGGCTTGCTGCCTAGGTCAGCCAGGGGCTTGTTCGGCAGTCGCGTCGAGGCCAGACGTGCAGGGATGATGACGGTAAAGGACATCGCAGGAATGATCGTTGGTAAAGGAAAACGGCCTGCATGGCAGGCCGCTGGGGAAGGCTGATGAAGCTGCTCGAAAAACGGGCCGCTCAGGTGGCCGAAGAGGGTTGCGCTGCGGGCGCGTTCAGGTCGCGCGCCTGATCGGCCCACATGATCGGAATGCCGTCGCGGATCGGATAGGCCAGCTTGTCGCCATTGCAGATCAATTCCTGTGCCGCCTTGTCATATTCGAGCGGGCCCTTGCACAAGGGACAGACCAGGATATCAAGCAGGCGGTGATCCACGGATTTTCTCCACTATTCGGTGTGCGAGCGCCATATCGATTTCGGCGCTGACGGGAACGACCCACAGGCGCGGATCGTTGATGAAGGACTCAAGCTGGGCGCATTTTACTGCATCCTTTTCCGTGATCAGGATCAGGCCGGCCTGCGTTTGCGCGAAGGGATTGATGGAAAAGTCGTAGTGGTCGGGCAAGGGAATTTCCTCGTCCACCCTTACCCCGCAGGCGCTCAGCATGCCAAAGAACCGCCCCGGATTGCCGATGCCCGCAGCAGCCGCAATCCGGCTGGCGCCAGCCGCGACGCTGACCAGCGGCTGCGGGTGGGCCGGATCGCTCAGCCGATAAACGTCGCGTGCGGCCAGCGTCATCTGGAATGCCGGTTGTGCGGCGCCCGCAGGCAGCGCGGCGGCATTGATCACGGTGAAGTCACGTTGGCGCGAAGCCGGCTCGCGCAGGGGGCCGGCCGGCAACACCCAGCCATTGCCGTTGCCGCGTTCGTCCTGCAATACGACCTCGACATCGCGCGCCAGAGCGTAGTGCTGCAAACCGTCGTCAGCCACGATCACGTTGACCTCCGGGTGTGCCTTCAGCAAGGCGTGGCCCGCGTCCGCGCGCGCGCGTCCGACCACCACTGGTGCGCCACTGCGGCGCGCGATCAGCAGCGGTTCGTCGCCGACCTGCGCCGGATCGGAGTCCGCCAACACGATCAAGGGATCGCCGCCCGCGCCGCCATAGCCACGCGACACGACGCCGGGGACATAACCGAGCGCGCGCAAGGCACCAAGTAGCCAGATTGTGAACGGGGTCTTTCCGGTTCCGCCGACGAACACGTTGCCGACCACGATCACCGGCACCGGCAAGCGCTGCACGCGCAGCCAACCGAGACGGTACAAGCCTCGTCGCAGCGTCGACAACAGGAAAAAGATCAGGGACAGCGGCAGCAGCGCCCAGGCGAGCAAGCCGCGCCTGGCCCAGGCACGGGT
>DATBUE010000105.1:0-12688 GCA_036516375.1 Noviherbaspirillum sp.
CCGGACGTCCCGGTCGCCGCCACGCCCGGCATCGGCAACAAGCTGCTCGCGCGCGGCCAGATGCACGGCTTGCAGACGGTCGACCTGCGCGGCCAGCGCCGCAACGACATCCTGGTCGTGCAAGCCGAAGTGCGCAACACCGACACCAAGGACGTGCGCTTGTATTACCGCTTCCGCTGGCTCGATGAAGCCGGCTTCCAGGTCGGCGACGGCGAAGTCTGGAAACCCGTGGTCTTCCTCGGCAAGCAAAGCCAGATGTTGCGCGGTATCGCCTACGGCCCGCAGGCAACCGACTTCCGCATCGAAATGAGCGCCGAGCCGCGCTGAACCGCATTCACTCATCAACACTAAAACACGACATGAAAACCCGTACTCTTGCACCCATCCTCGCCATCCTCGGCGCCGCCGTCATCCTGACCGGCTGCCCCGCCACCGTCTCGCAGCCGACCGTGCGCTTCTCGCGCCAGGTCAACTACGGCGACTCCAAGGCAGTGGAAACCGTCACCAACGAATTCGGCTCGACCGATCTGCAGATGATCGCCGAGAAGATGGTCGGCTCCCTGCTCACCGACCCGCTCTTGGCCGACCGCCCGACCGTGACGCTTTCGGCCGTGCGCAACAAGACCAGCGAATACATCGACACCAAGGCCATCATGAATTCGATCCAGACCGCGCTGGTGAAGAGCCGCAAAGTGCGCTTCGTACGCAGTGGCGATGAGATGAAGGCCGGTGTGGACGAGCTGCAGCGCCAGAACCAGAGCGGCCTGTACAAGGCCAACACCGCCGCCAAGATGGGCAACATGGCCGCC
Source organism: Noviherbaspirillum sp. (assembly GCA_036516375.1). Taxonomy (GTDB): domain Bacteria; phylum Pseudomonadota; class Gammaproteobacteria; order Burkholderiales; family Burkholderiaceae_D; genus Noviherbaspirillum. Next base: position 810 of record DATBUE010000105.1, read on the forward strand.
GCCAAGTACTCGCTCGAAGGCGAAATCGTTTCCATCGTCAAGCAAAACGCCGACACGAAAGACGTCTGGTACAAGATGACGTTGAAGATGTACGACGTCGAGCAGGGCTTCATCGAGTGGCAGGAAGAGCAGGAAATCCGCAAGACTTCCAAGCGCTGATCAGAACCGGAGCCCAACATGAAACTCACAACTCTCATCAAGAGCGCCGCCGCGCTCGCCTTCATCGGCGCCGCCGGTGCCGCAGCCGCCCAGACGATGCCGAAGATCGCCGTCACCGACCTCACCTACGAGGAAAAGGTCAGCGAATACTTCCGCGTGGTCGCCGCCCACAGCAAGGGCAGCGTCAAGGCCGACAGCCGTGAACGCGAAACGCTCAACAGCTACAGCTCGCGCGACCGCGTCGATGCCAAGCACGAGTCGAGCTACTTCGAGGCCGAAGGCACCTACAGCTACATCGAACGCGGCGAACTGCGCACCTACACCGCCGACCTGAAGGGTGCGATGCTGAAGGGCGGCGGCGTGCGCCTCACGCAAGCCAAGCCCTACAACGGCAAGCCCACCGAACAGATCTACGACATCATCGCGCGCATCAAAAAGGGGTACTACCCGGGCGCGGATTACGTCCTGTTCGGCACGCTCAGCAACGTTGAATTCCGCCAGGAGTCGATGCAGTTGCCCGGCGCCGCCGGTTACACCGCGCAACTCGCGCTCGACCTGGTCGCCGACTTCAGCCTGATCAACACCAAGACCTACGAGGTCAAGGCCGCGTTCAGTGCAATGGGCAGTGGCAAGGACGTGAAGATCCTCACGCGTCCCGGTGACCGCGTGGCGTTCAATCGCAGCAAGGTGATCCAGGAGACTTCGCGCACGCTGGCGCAGGAAGCGTATGCGGAGTTGATGTCGCAGTTCGGCGTGCCGCGTACCGGTGGCGCGATGATTCGTTCTTCGACGACGACCATCGAAATGAAATCTGCGCCAGTGAACAATGGGCCGGTGACGGTTTATTGATTGGTGCTTGTTTTTGCGGAGGGGTGTTGGGCTTGTCAGCCCAACCTACACGCTACGCGCCGGTAGGAGGAGTTTTCGTGATTGGAAGTGAATTTTTTGGCTACATGCTTGCTGTGGCGGTAGCTTTGTCTGGCGCAGCGGGCGCGAGATTGAAGAACTCAGGAGAGTTGGCCAAGGTGTCAAAGGAGAAACCGCTTTACACCTTGCTGGCAACTCTTCTCTACGGCATCTCGTGATTAGCGGCGGTGTTCTATTTTTCTTGGGCATATCTGGACTGGAAGCAAATTGTCGTGTTCCTTGTTGTTGCGGTGTTCCTTACATCTTGGCTCGCCAAAACAGGAAGCAGAGTGGTAGTGTGGACGGTCTTCAACCTGTCGGTGGCGACAAGCATGGCGTCGGAATTTTTTCTTCTCGTTTCGCCTAACACGCTATAGCACGCGTAGGTTGGGCTGACGCTTCATCAAGCCCAACACTCTCCCCGTCGATCATCCCATGCGATATCGCCGCGCCAACATCCCCGGCGCCACCTACTTCTTCACGGTCAATCTTGAAGACCGGAGCAGCACACTGCTCACCGATCAAATCGACCTGCTTCGCAACGTAATGCGCACGGTGCTGCGATCCCATCCCGTCGACATCATTGCGATGGTTGTGCTGCCAGATCACCTGCACGCGATCTGGCGTTTGCCGGAAGGCGATGCGGACTTCCCTATGCGCTGGTCACTGATCAAAGCCGGATTTTCGCGTGCCATTCCGCGGGCGGAGGAAATCACGACCAGCCGTGGACACAAACGCGAGCGCGGTATCTGGCAGCGGCGCTATTGGGAACACCTTATCCGTGACGATGAAGATCTGGAGCGGCATGTCGCCTACACCTACGGCAATCCGGCCAAGCATGGGTATGTGACGAAGGCGGAGGATTGGCCGTATTCGTCGATTCACCGGGATATTGCGAAGGGGCTTGTGCTTCGGGATTGGGGAGTGAAGTGAGCGCACTCGCATTTTGATGCGGGTGATGTTGGGCTTGTCAGCCCAACCTACGGTCATTTTTTTTAAACCGGAGTTATCGATATGAAGAAAAAGGAAATCCAGGCCAAGGTTCGGGACATGCTCGCTGCGGGCGTCGCGAAATCGGCTGTGTTCGGGCTGTTCTCCGGCAAGGGAATGAGGGATAGCCGGCTGGCCTATTTGATTGCGTCGTATGTTGATGAACGTCGCTGCGACGAACACGATGGCAAGATCAACGTCCTGATCGGGATCATGTTCGTCCAGGCGCTGATTGCCTTCCTGCCGGGATTCGCCATTGGAGCCAGTATCGGACCGAATGCGAAATGGATCATTGGTGGTTTTGTCGCATCCATCCCCTTGCTTTTCGCATGGGGGTTTTACAAGCACAAGGTGGGCGCCTACAACGCCTACCTGCTTCTTTCCCTCGTCCATCTTCCGAAAACCGTCAAGGGATGGGATGAAGATCCGATCGTGGCGTCCATCGCCTTGGTGGTGAATCTTTCGATCCTGGCTTTCGTCTGGTATGTGCGTGAAAAACTCTTTCCGGACTTTGCCTTCATCACTCCCAAGAAGATCAAGGGGAAGTACGTTTTTGCGGATTGAGTCGGTGGAGGCGGCAGGGAGGTGGGGTGATGCATCACCAGTCCCAGGTTCTCGCTGCAAGACATCAATGGAGTTGGATAGGGAGTGGTTTTTTTGTCGCAGGGGATGTTGGGCTTGTCAGCCTAACTTACACTCAATGAAGGAGGTGAATGATGGATGTTGTTGTGTTTCTCGTTGAGGTTGTTGTCGGCTTGGTGGTCAGCATTGCGGCGATGGCGAGCTTGAATGGCCCGCTGTCATCGCTGCTCGTGGAGCTCTGCGGCACCAGGGAGCGAGCACGGTTCTGGACGCGATATACGAACATGATGCTGTTTCTGAGTCCGCTGCTGAGCGTAGTCCTGTTCGCCAATCCGCTTTCTGCGCTCCAGATCAATTTCATGCTCCTGAAAGGCGCGTTCAAGAGCGCGCTCTTTGGATTGTTTGTGGCTCTGGTCGTGATTGGATTCCAGCTTGTCCGATTTACGCGCAATCAGGGTTCCGAGTCGGCGAAGACGTAAGCACGCGTAGGTTGGGCTGGCGTTGCACCAAGCCCAACAGCCCGCATTCCCGCAAGCTTCGCGGCCACCGCTTCAGCCAGCCGCTGCTTCCACCAGTTCCCTTACTGCCGCATCGATTTCGTAAGGTTTCGCCAGCACCCGCACTCCCGCAAGCTGCACGCGATGTTCCGAGTAGCCGGTCGCCAGCACGACCTTCACCTGCGGGAAGCGCACGCGCATCGTATTGGCCAGCTCGATTCCGTTCAGGCTGCCGGGCATGACGATGTCGGAGAACAGCACATCCACGGATGCGCCGGCATCCAGCATTGCCAGCGCCGCATCTGCGCCTTCTGCCGCCAGCACTGCAAAGCCGGCCTCCCTCAGTGCCGCGCTCACCGATTCCCTGACCAGCGCATCGTCCTCGACGAACAGGACCGTGCCTTTCACACTGGGAGCGAACTGCTGCGCACCGGTCTTCTCCGGCGTGCGCGATACAGCTTGCGTTGCGCGCGGCAAGTAGATGTCTACCGTTGTTCCTTCACCCACCACGCTGTGCAGCACCAGCGTGCCGCCGGACTGGCGCGCGAAGCCGTAGGCTTGCGGCAGGCCGAGGCCGGTGCCTTGCCCGACCTTCTTGGTGGTGAAGAAGGGGTCGAGTGCCTTGGCCATCACCTCCGCGCTCATGCCCATGCCGGTGTCGCGCAGGCGCAGGCGTACATAGTCACCCGGCGACAGGCCTTCCGGGGGCGCGGCGAGGGTTTCGTTTGCAGCCTCGACCCGGATGCTGCCGCCGGCCGGCATCGCATCCCTGGAATTGATGGCGAGGTTGATCAGGGCCAGTTCGAGTTGGGTGGGATCGAGCGTGACCGGCCACAGGTCATCGGGGAGGTCGACCTGCAGAGGCATGTTCGAGGGCAGGATGTTTTCCACCAGTTGCTCGAACACCCGCACGTGCCTGGCCAAGGCCACGGTTTCGGTGCGCGCATCCTGGATGCGGCCGAAGGCGCTCAATTGTCCGGTCAGGGAAGTGGCGCGTGTGACGGCCTTGTTGCACGTGTCTATCAGACTTTGCACACGCGGCTCGGTCGAGCTCATGCGCGCCAGTTGCAGCGAGGTGGTGAGGGTCTGCAGCAGGTTGTTGAATTCATGGGCGATGCCGCCGGTGAGTCGGCCGAGCGCTTCCAGTTTCTGGTTGTGCTGCAGAGCTTGCTGGGCGCGCTCGGTCTCGGCCACGGCTTGCGCCACGCGCTGCTCCAATTCCTGCTTGTTGCGCCGGATCTGCCGGCTGGAGTCGACGATGCGCGCTCCCACCGAGTCGACTTCGACCAAGCCTTGCGGCAGGTAGGAAACGTCCTCGCCGCGGGCAAGCTGGTCGGCCGCGGCGCCCAGTTGTTCGACCCGCGCGGACAGCCGCAGGGCGATGCGCTGGGCGATGAGGAAGGCGAGGCCGAGCAGCAGCGCCATCATCAATGCCAGGAAGGCGGCGGCTTGCAGCGGCACGCGGCGCAGTTCGGATTCGGGAATGCTGAAGATCACGGTCCAGTCCGAGAAGGCGACGCGGCTGAAGAAGGTCTTGACCGACACTTCGTCGAGCGTGGTGCTGCGGAACACGCCTTCGGTGCCGGCTGAAATCTGGCGTCGGAATTCCTCGGAGCTCTGCTTGCCGATGTACTGGCCCGGATTGCGCGAACGCGAGACGACCACGCCCTGGCGGTCGAGGATCACGCCCAGCCAGTCGCGCGGCAGGCGCTGCTGATGCAGCAGGGGTTGCAGGGAAGCGGCGTTGACGCCCATGACGAGGAAGTAGCGCAACGAGCCTTCCAGCATGACCGGGACTTGTACCGTGAAGTCGTACTGTTTCCCCACGGGCGCCAGGAACACGTCCGACACCAGGGTACGTTCCGCGCCGTAGTGCTCCATCAGTTCCAGCACGCGCGGGGCGCGCCGGTGCGGCAGTTGCGTACCGAAAGCAGCCCGGGTGTTGATCAGTTGCCGGCCGCTGTGGTCGATGAGGATGATGGTCGTTTCCGATGTCGGCGCCATGCGCTTGGCGATTGAATAGAACTCCTGCAGATCGCCCTTGGCCAATGCGGCCGAGTTCGACAGCGTCTTCAGGATCGCTTCCTTGGTTTGCAGTTCCTGCCCGACCAGCAGCGAGAAGGCCCGTGTGGCTTCGAGCACGCCGTTTTCCTGCGCGCGCCGCTCTTCGCCATAGACGTACCAGACTGCGAGGATGGCGGCCAGAAACGCCGGGATCAGGATCGACAGGACCAGGATGAGGAGTTGATTGCGGAAGCGCATGGGGGCAATGTGGGATGGCGCGGGGCGTAGGGCAGGGCGGCTTGATCGGACTGGCCGCAAACCCGGTGGAAAGCTTGTCGAATATACAGTTCGGCATGCGCCCGGTCCAGCCGCAAAGGTTCTGGCGCGGGGCAGACAGCCGCACGCCCACGCCATCGGACGCGACAGCCGCAATAGTAGAATGGCGCCCTCGCGCCGAATCCGTCCATGATGCGGCGCACTCCAACCAGTCGCCCGCATGCTCCGCCTCACCAACGTCCAACTCCCGCTCGACCATCCGCCCGCCGACCTGCAGGCCGCCATTCTCGCGCGCCTGAAGATCGCGCGTGAACAATTGCTGAAGGTGAACGTATTCCGCCGCGGTTACGACGCGCGCAAGCGCAGCGCGATTTCGCTGGTCTATACGCTGGATGTGGAAGTGCAGGACGAGGCCACCGTGCTGGCACGCCTGCAGGGCGCCAACGACGTGGGCATCGCGCCCGACACCAGCTACAAGTTCGTGACCCGCGCGCCGGCCACGCTGCCCAAGCGTCCCGTTGTCATCGGCTTCGGCCCCTGCGGCATCTTCGCCGCGCTGATCCTCGCGCAGATGGGTTTTCGTCCGCTGATCCTGGAGCGGGGCAAGGTCGTGCGCGAACGCACCAAGGACACCTGGAACCTGTGGCGCAAGCGCGAGCTGAATCCGGAATCGAACGTGCAGTTCGGCGAAGGCGGCGCCGGCACTTTTTCGGACGGCAAGCTGCACAGCGGAATCAAGGACCCCAGGCATTACGGGCGCAAGGTGCTGACCGAATTCGTGCAGGCGCACGCGCCGGACGAAATCCTGTACGTCTCCAAGCCGCACATCGGTACTTTCCGTCTGGTGAAGATGGTCGAGGCGATGCGCGAAACCATCGAGGCGCTGGGCGGTGACTTCCGTTTCGAGGCCAAGGTGGTGGACCTGATCATCGACCAGGGCGACGGCGCACGCAGTGCCGGCAACGCCGACGGACAGGTCGCGCACGCGCGGGGACAGGTGCGCGGCGTGGTGCTCGAAGGCGGCGAAGTGATCGAAAGCGACCACGTGGTGCTGGCCGTCGGGCACAGCGCGCGCGACACCTTCCAGATGGTCTACGAGCGCGGCGTGTATGTGGAAGCCAAGCCGTTCTCGATCGGCTTTCGCATCGAACATCCGCAGTCGCTGATCGATCGCGCGCGCTTCGGCAAGTTCGCCGGTCATCCACTGCTGGGCGCGGCTGATTACAAGCTGGTGCACCACGCCTCGAACGGGCGCGCGGTCTACAGCTTTTGCATGTGCCCCGGTGGCACGGTGGTCGCGGCGACATCGGAGCCGGGACGCGTGGTCACCAACGGCATGAGCCAGTATTCGCGCAACGAGCGCAATGCCAACAGCGGACTGGTGTGCAGCATCACGCCGGACGACTATCCGGGCCATCCGCTGGCCGGTATCGATTTCCAGCGCGAACTGGAGGCGCGCGCCTTCGAACTTGGCGGCGGCAATTACGATGCGCCGGGTCAGTTGCTCGGTGATTTCCTGGCCGGACGGCCCTCGCGCGAATTCGGCTCGGTTCAGCCGTCCTACAAACCCGGCGTGCACCTGACCGATCTTGCAGCAGCGCTGCCGGCGTATGCGATTGAAGCGATCCGCGAAGCGATTCCTGCCTTCGAGCGCCAATTGCGCGGCTATGCGATGGCCGATGCGATGCTGACCGGCGTCGAGACGCGCACCTCGTCGCCGGTGCGCATCAAGCGGGGCGACGACTTCCAGAGCATCAATACGCGCGGACTGTTCCCGGCGGGGGAGGGCGCCGGCTACGCGGGCGGGATTCTTTCGGCGGGCGTGGATGGCATCAAGGTGGCCGAAGCGGTGGCGCTGGATATGGTTGGCGAGCGCGCCGAGGGCGGCATGCTGGCGGGGCCGCAGGTGTACTGAACTACATGGCGGGAAGCGCGCTCTCTGCGCGCTTCAATCCACTTCCAGCGTTTGCAGGCGCGCCCGCGCGCGCCCATCCGCAATCTCGAGGAACCCCACCGAAATCGGCAGCGTGAAGCGACGCGGCCCGGCGCTGCCGGGGTTCACGTGAAGGAGCTTGCCGTCCATGCGGATCGCCGGCTTGTGCGAGTGGCCGGTGACGACCACATCCACTTCGCCCTCGGGAGAGAAATCCGCCGCGTCATGCACCATGCACACACGCACGCCGCCAAAGCTGACGACGGTTTGCACTGGCAAGGCTTCGGCCCAAGCGCCGCGGTCGTTGTTGCCGCGCACGGCCGTCACCGGCGCGATCTCTGCCAGTTTGTCCAGCACACTCGGGTCGCAAATGTCGCCGGCGTGCAGGATGTGTGCGCAGCCGCGCAGGGCCACGCGCGCTTCCGGGCGCAGCAGGCCGTGCGTATCTGAAATCAATCCGATTCGTAGCGGTTCCATGCGGGGCAGTATCGCAAAAGCCATGCCGGATGCAAGGACGGACAAAGACTTTTACCGGAAGGTCTTCAATCCGGCGGCCACGCTCAGCATGCTGATCGATCCCATCTCCAACCCCTCGCTCACGATCTCGAACGGTTCGTCCTCGTGTCGCGCGCCGGCGATGACAAGCAGCGGCAGGTAATGCTCGATGGTGGGCACCGAGCGCCGGGCATCCTCGTCCCAACCTGAGGTGTCGGCCAGCGCCTCGACCTCGCCCTTTTCCAGATGGCTGCGGATGCGCGCATCGAAGCGCGCGGCCCAGTCGGCCCCGCCCTTGGTGTGCCACTGCAGCGTGCGCAGGTTGTGCACGACATTGCCGGTGGCCATGATCAGCACACCTTGCTCGCGCAAGACGCTCAGGCGGCGTCCGAGTTCGAGGTGGAAGGTGGGCGGCTGCGTCATGTCCAGGCTCAGTTGCAATACCGGCACGTCGGCATCCGGATAAGCCTTGACCAGCACCGACCACGTGCCGTGGTCCAGCCCCCATTCATGGTCGAGCTGCACATCCAGCGGGGCGAGCAGGGAGCGGATGTGGGTGGCAAGTTGTGGATCGCCGGGGGCCGGATACTGCACATCGAACAGCGCCTGCGGGAAGCCGCCGAAGTCGTGAATCGTGCGTGGCGCCGGCATCGCGGTGACCTTCGTTCCGTGCGTGGTCCAGTGGGCGGAGATGGCGAGGATCGCGCGCGGCTTGCCGACGCGAGCGCCTACTTCGCGCCAAGCCTTCGTGTAGACGTTCTCTTCGAGCGCATTCATCGGGCTGCCGTGGCCGAAGAAGACCACCGGCAGGCGGGCAGTTGTGGCATTCGTCATGGCTAAACTCCTTACAGGTTCGGCGGACACGTGGCCCGCGCGGAAAGGGTCAGGCGGTACCGAGGCGGCTGGTCGGCGCGGCTTGCGTGCGCCGGCGGTCCAGCGCGAAGGCGCCTTCGCCGAGCAGGGCCACCGCGGCGGCGATCACGATCAGGAAGGCAGGATATTCCCAGCCGCCGTTCGGCGCCGAAAAGCTCCAGCCATTGCCCGCGTGCACCGAGAGGGCGCCGATCAAGACCGGCTGGATCGCAATCGCGGCCAGGCGGGTCTGGAAGCCGGCGATCAAGGCCAGGCCGGCGGCGATCTCGGCAAAGGTGACCGGGTAGGCGGTCCAGCCAGCAAAACCGACGCTTTCGAAGAAGCCGACCGTGCCGGGCAGCGTGAATACCATCACCTTCATCAAGCCATGCGCCAGCAGGGCGATGCCGAGCGAAACGCGCAGCAGGGCGGCCGCGGCGCTGGTGGGATTGAGGGCAGGCGTAGTTTGCATGTTGGGCTCCTGAAATAAGGGGGGAAGGGATTGGTATCTGCGCTTCGGCGTTGGCCGAGGCGCCTGCCACGGTTGTCACTCTATCTCTGGCTGATTTGTGGAAAAATCCCTGTTTGGGAAAATGATTGTTTCGAATATCGGAAAAATGGGGCGAAAATGGATCTGTTCCAGGCAATGAAGGTATTCGTGAAGGTGGCCGAAGCCGGCAGCTTCTCCGGTGCGGCACGCGCGCTCGACATGTCGAATCCATCCGTCACGCGCCATGTTGCCGATCTTGAGAACTACCTGCATGCGCGCCTGTTCAACCGCAGCACGCGCCGGCTGTCGCTGACCGAAACCGGGGCAGCGTACCTGGAGCGCTGCCGGCAATTGCTGCAGGACCTGGAAGACGCAACGCTGGCAGCGGGCATGGGCGCGGCCAAGCCGGTCGGCACGCTGCGCGTGAACGCGCCGGTATCGTTCGCCGTCAATTACCTGGCGCGCGTGCTGCCGGATTACGTGCGGCGCTACCCGCAGGTCAAGCTCGACATCACGCTGTCGGACCGCGTGGTGGATCTGGTGGAGGAGGGCTACGACGTGGCAATCCGCATCATGCGCGCGCAGGAGAATTCGGCTCTGGTGGCGCGCCAGTTCGCCAGCGCCCGCGTGCTGGCCTGCGCCGCGCCGGATTATCTGCAACGGCACGGCACGCCGCGCACGCCGCAGGAACTGGCGCAGCATGTTTGCCTGTCCTACAGCTACGCCGCCACGCGCGACGAGTGGCACTTCATGCGCGACGGCAAGACGCACACGGTGCGCATCAAGGGCGCGCTGGTGGCCAACAATGGCGACTTTCTGGGCGCGGCCGCCATCGCCGGCATGGGCGTCGTCCAGCAACCTTCGTTCATCATCGGCGATGCGGTAAGAGCCGGGTACCTGGTGCCGCTGCTGCCGGAGTACAGCCTGCCGACGTTGCCGATCTTCGCGCTCTACCCGAGCCGGCAGCACCTGTCGGCCAAGGTGCGCACCTTTGTCGATTTCCTGGTCGAACGCTTTGCTGCGGACCCGGACTGGGATCGCGATCTGGACAACTGAAAGGAAGAACATGAGCACGCAAACGCTGACGCTGGACGACACGCTGTACCGCTACCTGCTGGAGGTTTCGCTGCGCGAACATCCGGTGCTGGCCGCAATGCGCGAGGCCAACCGCGGCCATGCGCACGCGAGCATGCAAATTTCGCCAGAACAGGGCCAGTTCATGGCCTTGCTGGTGCGTCTGATCGGCGCGCGCAACACGATCGAGATCGGCAGCTTCACCGGCTACAGCGCGCTGGCAGTGGCCCTGGCGCTGCCGGAAGACGGGCGCGTGCTGGCCTGCGACATCAGTGCCGAATACACGTCCATCGCACGGAAGAACTGGGAACAGGCAGGCGTCGCGCACAAGATCGACCTGCGCTTGGCGCCTGCGCTGCAGACGCTGGACGCGCTCATTGCCGAAGGACGCAGCGGCAGCTTCGACTTCGCCTTCATCGACGCCGACAAGACCGGTTACGCCGACTATTACGAACGTTGCCTGACGCTGTTGCGCAGTGGAGGGCTGATTGCCGTGGACAACGTGCTGTGGAGCGGGCGCGTGGCCAGGCCGACGGAGGATGCAGACACGCGCGCGCTGCAGGATTTCAACCGCAAGCTGCAAGCCGATGAGCGCATCGACCTGTCGCTGGTGCCGATCGGCGACGGCCTCACGCTGGCGCGCAAGCGCTGATCCGTTTTATATACAGACATGCAGAAAGAAAACTTCGTTGCCCTGTTGCTCGCCGCCGGCCGCGGCGAGCGTTATCGCGCATCCGGTGGAGCCGGCTTCAAGCTGCTGGCGGAGGTGGCACCAGGGCGCAGCGTAGTGCGCCAGGCGTGCGAAAACCTGATGCAGGCCGGTTGGCCGGTGCAGGTAGTGGTGCGTGAAAGGGCGGAGCAGGTACGGCAAGCGCTGGCCGGCTTGGCGGTCGGCTTCATCGACTTGCCGGCCGATGCGCAGGCCGGCATGAGCGACAGCATTCGCGATGCAGTCATCGCAACGCAGCATGCATCCGGCTGGCTGATTGCGCTGGCTGACATGCCATTCCTGCAAGCGCACACGCTGCACGCGGTGGCTGCGGCCGTGGAAGAGGGCGCAGCGCTTGCGTTTCCCCAGCACGATGGCCAGCGTGGGCATCCGGTCGGCTTCGCTGCGCGGCTCTATCCGGAACTGGTGCGGTTGTCGGGTGATCACGGCGCGCGTGAAGTGCTCCGGGCGCATGCGGGGGAGGCGGTGGCTGTCGACGTGGATGATCCTGGGGTGCTGCGCGATGTGGATACGCCGGCCGATTTGGGGACGTCGTCGGCCTGACAGTGCGCGGGGCAAGGCGGAACGCACGCTGGAAACTGGATTGCGGTTCTTTCAAGGCACTGACGTGTCGCTTCCGCGCAGGTGGTGCCCAAGTCACATGCATGCATGCAGTGCTGCGAGTGCATGAACTGGATTCCCGCCTGCGCGCACTGCTGTCCGGAATAATTTTTCTCGAAGAGGTGCAAGTGATTGATGTGACTGAAAATTCAGTCCAGCACTGCGACTTCCGACTTGAATTTCTCCGGCACGCTCCTTCCCCCTTTCAGGGGGATGAGGACGGGGTTTCGCAAAGCATTGCTTTGCGCCGTCCGAATCCGAGTCGCTTGCAAGCGACGAGGTGGAAGGTTG
>DATBUE010000106.1:0-6038 GCA_036516375.1 Noviherbaspirillum sp.
CTGCATGATCGCATTGCCTACCGCCTGCAAGCGGATGGAAGCTGGACACGGCAAAGGCTGCAGCCGTAGCAGGAACAAATCGCAGCCCTGGCGCATGACACTGCCGGAGCCTCTGCAATTGCGGTGCTCCGGTCCTAAACCGGGAGGGCGCATCGTGTTCTGGGAACGCAAGCTGGGAAACTGGGCGGATGAAGTGCGCGGGCGCTGCAACCTGCCGTTGCGCGTGGAGCTGTGGAACGGACAGCAGCTCGACCTCGGCACCGGCACCACACCTGAAGTCACGGTGCGGGTACCGCACGCATCAGCGCTGAGCTACCTGCTCACCCCTTCGCTGTACAACCTCGGACGCGCCTATGTGGAAGGCGCGATCGACATCGAGGGCCGCCCGACCTCGATCATCTCCGTCGGCAGCGAACTGGCGCGGACCCTGAAGCCGGAAGGCCGCTTCGGCCGCATGGTGCGCACCTTCCAGCACTCCAGGAAGATGGACGAGGAAGCGATCCGCTACCACTACGACGTCTCCAACGCGTTCTACCAGGTCTGGCTGGACAAGAACATGGTCTACTCATGCGCCTACTTCGAGAACGGCGCGGAAGATCTCGACGCCGCGCAGTTGAAGAAGATCGACCACATCCTGAACAAGATCCAGTTGCGCCCCGGCCAGAGCCTGCTCGACATCGGTTGCGGCTGGGGAGCGCTGGTCTTGCGCGCCGCAGAAAAATACGGCGTGCGCTGCGTGGGCATCACCCTGTCGCAGAACCAGTACGAACTGGCCACCGAACGCGTGCAGCGCGCCGGGCTGGCGGACCGCGTCGAGATACGCCTGCAGGATTATCGCGATGTGAGCGGCCGCTTCGACCGCATCACCAGCGTCGGCATGTTCGAGCACGTCGGCGCCAAGCATCTCGTCGAATATTTTTCCCGGATGCGCATGTTGCTGGCTGACGGCGGGCTCGCCATGAACCACGGCATCACGACCACCGATCCGAAAAACGGGGAAACAGCCTACGGCGGCGGTGAATTCATCCACCGCTACGTCTTCCCTCACGGCGAGCTCGAGCACCTCGGCACCGTGCTGCTGGCGATGCAGGAAGGCGGGCTGGAAGCCTTCGACATCGAGAACCTGCGCCGCCACTACGCCCAAACCTGCGCCACCTGGGCCGAGAATTACGAAGCCAATGCCGCGAAGATCAAGACCTTGGTCGACGACAAGCGCTTCCGCATCTGGCGCGTCTACCTGGCCGGTTGCGCCTACGCGTTCTCGCAGGACTGGATCTCGCTGTATCAGGTGGTGTGCACGAAGGCTGGAGCAGATGCCACGCTGCTGCCGCGTTCGCGGCGCTACATGTATTCGTAGCGAAGGGGAAATACGCGCGGCCGCCGCGATAACGCGATTTGGCGGGCCAACGGTTGTTCCTGCGCAGGCGCAGGCGGGAACCCAGCTCGTACGCCGCAGCACCACATCACGATGAGCCGCGTGAGAGCTTGGGCGAAAGTGGCAGAAACATACCCAAGCTAGAGCGGATTCGCTCTGACTGGCTCAGTCGAGGCCGAGGCGGATTGGCTGCGGGACAAGGCGCGGCGACGCGACATGGCGGGTGCCATGGCAAGGAGCCGCAACGCCGTGTCGCGGGCAAGCCGTCCGGCATCGGCGAGCTGGTCAGGGCGAATCCGCTCTAACGATCAGCGCCTATTCCTGCCCCGGCGTGCGCGCCTTCGCCGCGAAATGCGCGCGGAACTTCGCGACCTTGGGCGCGACGACAAAGGCGCAGTAACCCTGCAGCGGGTGCTGGCGGAAGTAGTTCTGGTGTTCCTCTTCCGCCTTGTAGTAAGCGGGAACCGGCAGCAGTTCGGTGACGATGGGCGCGTCCCACACACATGCCATCTCCGCCATCACCTGGCGCGCCGTTTCCTCCTGTTCCGGAGAATGGAAGAAGATGACCGAACGGTATTGCGTACCCACGTCGTTGCCCTGCCGGTTGGGCGTGGTCGGGTCGTGGATCGTGAAAAAGATTTCGAGAATCTCGCGGTAGCTCACCGCTTGGCGGTCGAACTCGATGTGCACCACTTCCGCATGTCCGGTACTACCGCTGCAGACTTGTTCGTAGCTCGGGTTCGGCACATGGCCGCCGCAATAGCCGGACTCGACGTGACGCACGCCCTTCAGTTCCTGGTACACCGCTTCCAGGCACCAGAAACATCCGCCGCCCAAGGTTGCCGTTTCGCTCGCCATCATCTTTCCTCCCGCTCAGGTTCATCTCAATGTAGCGCAAAGCCGAGGTCTCGGATACCTGCGGCATCAGAGCCTGCGGGAATGAGTCGGCCGGGTACCGACCACTGTGGCCGTTTTCGGCATAATGCAAAAAAGTTTCCGGATTCCCGATGTCACAAGCCGTTTCCACCGCCAGCGCTCCCGAATTCGACGCGCGCGAATTCCGCGATGCGCTGTCCCAGTTCGCCACCGGCGTCACCGTCATCACCACCCGCCTGTCCGACGAGGTCTTCCTCGGTCTGACCGCCAGCTCGTTCAACTCGGTCTCGCTGGCGCCGCCGCTGGTGTTGTGGAGCCTGTCGCAAGCAGCCAGCAGCCTGCCGGTTTTCACCGGCAATTCCCATTACGTAATCAATGTGCTGGCCGGCGACCAGGCGGCACTGGCCGAACGCTTTGCCATGCGCATCGAAAACCGCTTTGAAGGCGTGGACTTTCACCTGTCGCACACCGGCCTGCCGATCCTGAATGGCGTGGCAGCCTGGTTCGAATGCCACAACCGCAGCCGCTATCCGGAAGGCGATCACGTGATCTTCGTCGGAGAAGTGGAACGCTGCGCAGTTACGCCGAAACCGGCGCTGGTCTTCCACGGCGGACGCTTCAGCCAGACAGCTCCGCTACCTGACTAGGCTCCCCACTTCCCATATGTCCCTCCAGCCGGATGCAATCGGCGCCGTGGCCGCGCTCCTGACTACCTGTGCCTTCATCCCGCAGGTCCTGCTGACCTGGAGGACACGGCGCACTCACGGGGTGTCGCTGGGGATGTACAGCATCTTCACCACCGGCGTGGCGCTATGGCTGCTGTATGGGGTGCTGATCGGTTCCTGGCCGGTCATCGCAGCCAATGCGTGTACGTTGGTGCTTGCCGTGTTCATCCTGGTGATGAAACTGCGCTTCGGCTAGCGCGGGTTAACCCGAGTTCAGTCGCCCAAGAGTGCGGCGAGTACGCCGCGCGAATCATGTGCGGCACGACGCAAGCGGTCGTTGACCCCCTGCCATTGCGCCTCGGATGGCGGTGCTTCCACCACGATCAGGTCGGCCCGCGCGGCATCGGCCGTACGCAAGGCCGCGTACAGGTCATGCGCATAACCGTGGGGAGTGGGTGGCATTACGATTTGCGTGCCCATGAATCCGGCGCGGCGCGTGCCATGGGCAAGCAATGCCAGCGTGCGTCCGCTGGCTGCGAGGCGGGCAAGCGTGGCGTCCAGTTCGGCCGGTGCCACCAAGACAACGGGAGTGCCCGGCGCATAGTGCGCTTCCAGCGTACCCGAAGCGCGCGGTGCGGCTACGTCCGGCATGTTCGGCGTTTTGCCAAGCACGCGCTCGATGTCGGCCAGGCCGATATGCCCGGGACGCAACAGGACCGGGCCATGCGTGTCCATGCGCGACAGGTCCAGTATTGTCGACTCGATGCCGACCTCGCTCGGCCCGCCGTCGAGTATGCAATGCACACTGCCCCGCCCTTCGAACTCGTCGCGCACGTGCTGCGCGGTCGTCGGACTGACGCGACCGAAACGATTGGCCGAAGGCGCAGCGATGCCTCCCGTGCCCCCCTTGAATGCGCGCAGCAAGGCCTGCGCCACCGGATGGGACGGGCAGCGTAGCCCTATCGTGTCCTGGCCGCCGGATACGGCGTCCGGGATAGCGGCGGCGCGCTTGAGAATCAGGGTCAGCGGACCGGGCCAGAACGCGCCGATCAGGGTGTGGGCGGCAGCCGGCACATCGGTAGCCCATTTCGCGATATCGGCACCGGGAGCCAGATGCACAATCACCGGATGATCGGCGGGACGTCCCTTGGCAGCGTAGATGCGCGCCACGGCAGCGGGATTTTCAGCATCGGCGCCGAGACCGTAGACGGTTTCGGTGGGAAAGGCGACCAGTTCGCCCGCTTCCAGCCTGCGTGCGGCATCGTCGATGGCCGCCTGGTCTGCCTGCAGGATAGTCATCAGTCCTGAAGCGCAATGCCGAGAACGGCGCAAGCGGCACGCAGATTGTCCTGCGCCGCTTCCAGCGTTGCCGCGACAAAGGTCACATGGCCCATCTTGCGCCCGCGACGGGCTTCTTCCTTGCCGTACAAGTGCAGGTTTGCACCAGGCAAGGCCAGCACCTTGTCCCAAGCCGGTTCGCGCGCAGTGTCACTACCATCGGCAAACCACACGTCGCCCAGGATGTTGAGCATCACCGCCGGTGAATGCTGGCGCACCTCGCCCAGTGGAAGGCGTGCCATCGCGCGCACCTGCTGTGCGAACTGGCTGGTGACGCAGGCATCGATCGTGTAATGGCCGCTGTTGTGCGGGCGCGGCGCCATCTCGTTGACCACCAGCGAGCCGTCCTGCAGCACAAAGAACTCGATGCACAGCACGCCGACATAACCCATCTCGGCAATGATCGCCAGCGCAGCCTGCTGCGCCTGCTCGGCGCGTTCGCCGCAGACATTCGGACCGGGGACGGTGGTGGTGAACAGGATGCCGTCGCGATGCACGTTCTCGGCGATCGGATAGACGACCGATGCACCGTCGTGACCGCGCGCGGCCAGCACGGAAATTTCGTAGGCCAACGGCAGCATCTTTTCCAGCACGCAGGACACGCCCTTCATGCCAGCCCAGGCCGCCCGCGCTTCCTCGCGCGTCTTCACGCGCGCCTGGCCCTTGCCGTCGTAACCCATGCGTACCGTTTTCAGGATGCCGGGGAACAGATGATCGGGAAGCGCGTCGATGTCCGCTTCGGAGCTCACGGGATGATAAGGCGCGGGCAGCACGCCGGATTGGGCACCGCAGCGCGTGAAGAAGGCCTTTTCCGCCAACCGGTCCTGCGCAATCGACACGCAGCTCGCAGACGGGGCGACAAACAGGCGTTCGGCGAGAAAAGCCAGGCTCTGCGCCGGCACGTTTTCGAACTCCGTGGTCACCGCGGTGCATTGCGTGGCCAGTTCGGCCAGCGCTGCTTCGCTCGTGTAGTCGGCACACAGCAGCTGGTCGGCCGCCTGCCCGGCAGGGCAATCCATGGCCGGCTCCAGGACCACGACCTTGAAACCCATCTTCTGCGCGGCATGCACGAACATGCGGCCGAGCTGGCCGCCGCCCATCACACCCAGCCAGGTAGCTGGTGATGCAGCGGGCAATACAGGAACAGACAAAGCACTCATACCGGCAAGGTCATCGCCTGCGCAGCGGCGGTCTGCTTCTCGCGGAAAGCCTCGAGGCGGGCGGCGAGTTGTTCATCGGTAGCCGCCAGCATGGCGATTGCAGTCAGGGCGGCATTGGCCGCGCCGGCTTCGCCGATTGCGAAGGTAGAAACAGGAATCCCCTTGGGCATCTGCACGATGGACAACAAGGAATCCTCACCGCGCAAATACTTCGACGGCACCGGCACGCCCAGCACCGGCACGATGGTCTTGGCAGCGATCATGCCCGGCAGATGCGCTGCCCCGCCGGCTCCGGCGATGATCGCGCGCAAGCCACGCTCACGCGCCGCTTCGGCGTAGGCGAACATCTGGTCCGGCATGCGGTGCGCGGAAACCACCTTCGCCTCGTGCGCGATGTTGAATTCCTTCAGGATCGCCACCGCATGCTGCATCACGTCCCAGTCGGACGAGGAGCCCATGACCACACCGACTTGCGGCTTGTCTGCTTGTGCCATCTCACTTCACTTTCGGGGAAAAACTGCGGGCCGTTTCTGGAAACACGGCCCGCATGGGAAACGATTCAGTTCTGGAGGCTGGCGCCGGTCAGGCGCTGCAAGGCTTCGCGGTACTTGGCGCCGGTCTTTT
>DATBUE010000107.1:0-1772 GCA_036516375.1 Noviherbaspirillum sp.
AACTCGAACAAATCGCGGCCGACATACCCGAGATTGACCGTGTCTTCCTCTTTGCCGGCAATCCGACCGTCGAGCGCGGTTCGGCTTCCTTCCGCACCATCGACTGGGCGGATCGCAATCGCAGCACGCTGGACATGATCAAGGAAATGCAGCCGAAGATGGCAGCCGTGCCCGGCATACTCGCTTTCCCGAATGCACCGCCCTCGCTCGGCCAGTCGATCCGCGAGCGGCCGGTCAGCCTGGTGGTGATGACCAGTGCCTCCTACACCGAACTGGCGCAGGCGGTCGAGCGCATCATTGAGGAAGCGAGCAAGAACTCTGGCCTCACCAATATCGATTCCGATCTGCGCCTGAACAAGCCGCAAGTCAGCGTCCAGGTCGACCGCGACCGCGCGGCCGACGCTGGCGTGCAGGTGGAAACCGTCGGACGCACGCTGGAAACGATGCTGGGCGGGCGCAACGTCACGCGCTTCAAGCGCGGTAACGACCAGTACGACGTGGTCGTGCAGATTCGCGATGAAAACCGCCGTTCGCCCAACGATATCGAGAACATCTTCGTGCGCGGCGCCGGTGATCGCATGATTCCTTTGTCGAGTCTGGTGACGGTGCGCGAGTCGGTCGCGCCGCGCGAGTTGAATCACTTCGGTCAACGTCGCGCCGCCACCATCACCGCGAGCCTGGCCAATGGCTACACGCAGGGCGAGGCCATCGACTTCATGGAAACGACCGCAAAGAACATCCTCGAACCCGGTTATGCCACCGACCTGTCCGGCTCCGCGCGCGAATACCGCTCCTCGTCGGGCAGCCTGCTGCTTACCTTCGTGCTTGCATTGGCCTTCATCTACCTCGTGCTCGCTGCGCAATTCGAGAGCTTCATCGACCCCTTCATCATCATGCTGACCGTGCCCCTGTCGATGGCGGGCGCGCTGCTGGCGTTGAAACTGACCGGTGGCACGCTCAACGTGTATAGCCAGATCGGGCTGATCACGCTGGTCGGCCTGATCACCAAGCACGGCATCCTGATCGTCGAATTCACCAACCAACTGCGCGAGCAGGGCAAGAGCATGGTCGAAGCTGTCACCGAAGCGTCCGTCTTGCGCCTGCGTCCGATCTTGATGACGACCGGCGCAATGGTGCTCGGTGCAGTGCCGCTTGCGCTTGCAACCGGCGCCGGCGCCGAATCGCGCATGCAGATCGGCTGGGTCATCGTCGGAGGCATGAGCCTGGGCACGGTACTCACGCTGTTCGTCGTGCCGACTTTCTATACCTTCCTTGCGCGCAAAAGCACGCAAGTCACGCCGGCGGGTGCCGGCGCAGCACACCCCATCTGAACCATGCGTCAAATCGTCCTCGATACCGAAACCACCGGCCTGAATCCCCGTTCCGGCGACCGCATCATCGAAATCGGATGCGTGGAGCTCATCAATCGCCAACTCACCGGGAACAACTTCCATCGCTACATCAATCCTGAGCGCGATTCGGAGGAGGGCGCGCTGGCGGTTCACGGCCTGACCACCGAGTTCCTGAGCGACAAGCCGAAGTTCGCCGAGATCGTGGAAGAGCTGCGTACGTACGTGAAGGATGCCGAGATCATCATCCACAACGCGCCGTTCGACCTGGCGTTCCTGGATGCGGAATTCGACCGGCTCGGCCTGCCGTCTTTTGCCCAGCATGTGGCGGAAGTGACTGACACACTGGTGCAGGCCAAGTCCATGCACCCGGGCAAACGCAATTCGCTCGACGCCCTGTGCGACCGCTACGAAGTGTCGAAC
>DATBUE010000108.1:0-5456 GCA_036516375.1 Noviherbaspirillum sp.
CAATTCCTTCTTGTTCGAATTTTCAAGGCTTTATTTATGTTTGAGCACGGCCGGTTTCAACAGCACTGTGCTCATGGCTGCGAGGATCAGCAGCATCGCGCCGTAGTCTTGCCAGTGCAGTGTTTCCTCCAACAGCCAGGCACCGGAAAACACGCCCAGCACCGGGATCAGCATGATCGACAGGCTGGACGCCACCGGCGGCAGCATGCGCGCCAACTGGAACCACACTACGTGCGCAAAGCCAAACACCAGCAACGCGTTGTAGAGAATCGCGCTGATGGTCGAGGCATCCGGCACGCTCCATTGCTCGCCTTCAACGATGAAGGACAGGATGGCCATCACGGCGGTGGCCATGGCCAGCATCCAGAAGGTGAGTGAAATGGTTGGCATCTCGATGCGCGCGCGCTTCAGGGCCACGGTGCCGTAACCCCAGGCTGCAGCTGCAATCAGAGCAAGGGCCGTGCCGGCCGGGCTGCCGGAGAAGGCCGAGAACTCGCTCGACAGCAGCAGCAAGGCGCCGCCCAGCGCGCAGCCCACCCCCAGCCATGCCGCGCGGTCGAGGCGGTCGCCGAAGAACAGGAGGCCGGACAGCACGGCCCAGACCGGCATCGTGTAGCCGAGAATCGCGGAGCGGCCGGAACTGAGCATCTTGACGGCGAGAATCATCGCCACGTGCCAGATCAGCATATTGGGTACGGCCAGCTTGGCCACGTCGAGCGCGCGCCCGGCAGGAATGGCCAGCGATACGCCTTGCATGCGTGCCGCGAGCCAGATCACCGGCAAGCCGCCAAGCATCGACAAGGTACGGAAAGTAAGCGGCGGAAAACCGGTCACACCATGCTTCATGATTGGCCAGTTGATGCCCCATACCAGGGTCAACAGCACGAGGAGGATCCAGTCCTTGCGGCTCAGCGTGGTCATGCGGGGAGGGGGAGGCGGAAAGCGGCGACGATAGCATGCCGAAGTACAATGCGCTTTCGCGCAAACCCGCCTCACTTTTCAGCAATCTTCCCGTGACTTTCACCGCAAAACTCGCGGCCGCCTGGGCCCGCAACAATTCCCTGCTGTGCGTCGGCTTCGATCCCGACATCAGCCGCTTTCCCGCGCATCTGAAGGATCGGCCGGACGCCATTCTCGCCTTCTGCAAGGCCATTGCCGATGCCACCGCCGACAGCGTGTGCTCCTTCAAGCCGCAGATCGCCTACTTCGCCGCCTTGCGCGCGGAAGACCAGCTCGAAGAACTGTGCGCCTGGCTGCGCGCCACGCACCCGCAGATTCCCATCGTGCTCGATTCCAAGCGTGGCGACATCGGCGCCACTGCCGAGCAATATGCGCGCGAAGCCTTCGAGCGCTATGGTGCGGACGCGGTCACGGTGAATCCCTACATGGGTTTCGATTCGGTGCAGCCTTACCTGGAATGGAAGGATCGCGGCGTGATCGTGCTGTGCCGCACCTCCAATCCCGGCGGCTCGGACCTGCAATTCCTGAACGTGGACGGCGCGCCGCTGTACCAGCATGTGGCGCGTCTGGTTGCAGGGAAATGGAATAGCAACGGTCAGTGCGCACTGGTGGTCGGCGCCACCTTCCCGCAGGAACTGGCCCAGGTGCGCGCCCTCGTCGGCGACATGCCGCTGCTGGTGCCGGGCATCGGCGCCCAGGGCGGGGATGTGGAAGCGACGGTGAAAGCCGGGCGCAGCGCGAACGGCACCGGCATGATGATCAATTCCTCGCGCGCGGTCTTGTATGCGAAGGCGCAGGACGGAGAAGATTTTGCAGCGGCTGCGCGCCGCGTCGCGATCGAGACCCGCGACGCGATCAATCGATTTCGTTGAGGTTGGGCTATTGAAGAGACCGGAGGGCAGGCCCGTTCAAAGCCTGCCCGGCTTGCTATCTAGGCCTGCTCGATAAAACGCAGCAAGCCTTCCAGTGCATGCACGATAGTTTGTTCGCGCACCGCGGCACGGTCCCCCGCGTAGACGTGCCGCTCCGTGTAGGTGCGGTGGTCCACGCTCCAGGCAAAGCACACGGTGCCAACCGGCTTGCCCGGCACGGCTCCGGTCGGCCCGGCAATGCCGGTGGTCGACAGGGCGATATGCGCATTGCTGTTGGCCAGCGCGCCTTCGGCCATCGCGCCTGCCACTTCCTCGCTGACCGCGCCGTACTGCGCGATCAAGGCTGCCGACACATCCAGCATCTCGGTCTTGGATGCGTTCGAATAGACGATGAAGCCGCAATCGAACCATTCGGAAGAACCTGGAATTTCCGTCACCGCTTGTCCGACACCGCCGCCGGTGCAGGACTCCGCCACCGCCAGCAGCCATCCCTTTTCCTGCAAGACTTGTCCCACGCGGCGCGCCAGTTCCAGTTTGTCGCTCATTGTTGTCTCCTCTGTCCGGTTTTGTAAGCGTGCGGGGTCACTTTAGCACTGGCTTGTCCTGCTGCGAACCCTTCAGAACATGCGCCACACGGCGAACACCAGCAGCGTGTAGAAAGCGGCGACGAGGTCGTCGAACATCACGCCGAAGCCACCCTTCAAGCGCCTGTCGAAGTAATCGATCGGTGCCGGCTTCAGCATGTCGAAGAAGCGGAACACGACGAAGGCGGCAAGCTGGGTCAATGCATCGGTGGGCATGAGCAACAGCAGCACGATCCAGAAGGCCACGATCTCGTCCCACACCATGCTGCCGTGGTCGGACACGCCAAGGTCGCGCCCGGTCTTGTCGCAAACCCAGATGCCCAGCACGAAGGAGGCCGCGATCACGATGGCCCAGGTCTGGGCCGTGAAGATGTGCGGCCAGCGCGCGCTCAGCACGACGAAGGACAGCCAGCCCAGGAGCGTGCCCATCGTGCCGGGCACCAGCGGCGACAGCCCGCTGCCGAAACCCTGGGCAACCCAGTGCGCCGGGTGGGCGAGCATGAAGCGCGCGTCGGGCCTGCGCACGAGGGGAGGAGCTTCGATGGGAGTCATGGCGTGGAGAAATGGTCGAAGGAAGCGTAATCCAGATCCAGCGGCATGCCGTTGGCGTCGGTTAAACGCAGGCCGGTTTGCGCTTCGATCTGTCCGATGCGCGTGAGCGGCACCTGCACGGCCTGCGCAGCGGCAAGTATTTGCGTGCGCATCGCCGGTGCTGCGGTGAAGCACAGTTCGTAATCGTCGCCACCGGCCAGAGCAAAGCGCCGCCGCAGTGCGAGGTCTTGCCTTGCCAACACAGGACCGAAGGGCAGCGCATCGACCTCCAGTCGCGCGCCGCATCGCGAACGCTTAAGGATGTGTTGCAGGTCGCCCGCGAGGCCGTCCGAGATGTCGAGCGCGGCGTGCGCGATGCCGGCGAGCGCCAGTCCGAGCGCAACACGCGGCGTGGGGGCATGCAGGCGGGTGCAGGCCAGTGCCAGATCCGAGGGCGGCAATTCAACCTCGTGACGACAGCCAGCCAAGCCCAGCCGTGCATCTCCCAAGGTTCCGGAAATCCAGATGTCGTCCCCCGGTTGCGCTGCGTCGCGCCGTAATGCCTTGCCTGGTGTGACCTCGCCGAAAACGGTGATGCAGATATTCAGCGGCCCCTTGGTCGTGTCGCCTCCGATCAGCGTGCAGTCGTGCTCATCGGCCAGCGCCAGCAAGCCCTGGGAAAACGGCGCGAGCCAGGCGGGATCGGCTTGCGGCAGCGAGAGGGCCAGCGTGAAGGCAAGCGGGCGCGCGCCCATGGCGGCAAGGTCGGACAGATTGACCGCGAGTGCCTTGTGACCGAGCAGGCGCGGATCGGCGCCTGCGAAGAAATGCCGGTCCTCGACCAGCATGTCAGTGGAAATGGCGAGTTGTTTGCCGGGGGCAGGGACAAGCAGGGCGCAGTCGTCGCCTACTGCCAGCGGGACGCGTGCGGAATCGCGCGGTGGCCGGGTGAAGTAGTGCGCGATCAGATCGAATTCGGACAGCATCCGCGGATTTTAATGGGGATGCTGGGGGAGGAGAACAGGGCAAAGGAATGGTAGTTGCGTTGCGCGGTTTCGGCCGGCTGTTGGCTTTTCGCATGGTTGTGCCTGTCGCTCGCCCGTAGGCGGGAGCCCAGCTCGGTCGCATGCAGGACTTCAGGCTGTCGAGCTGGATTCCCGCCTGCGCGGGAATGACAGGCCACCGGTGGAAGCAAAGGCAGTCACAGCATGCGAGCGGCTACGCGAAACAGGATAGCGCCAACAGTGCTTCATCTAAGCGCATCGAAACTTACGTTCTGAGCACAGCGAAACTTACGCCGCCATCACCACCGGCTTGCCCAGCTCCGCCATCAACGCCTGCCGGCTCGGCGCGTCCTGCGGCGCGACGCCGAAGCCATGCACTGCGCCAACCGCATCGACAAAGCGGCTTACCGTGCGGGCGCCATCCTGCGCCGTTTCCCAGTGCCCGATGAGGCCGAGCGGAGGCGGCAACAATGCCAGCGGATAGCTCGGTGTTTTCACGATCACCGGCGTCGGCTTCATGTCGATGGCAGTCGGCGTGCCGCTCAAGGTGCGCGCAATTGCGCGAGCCGCACTCATCAACGGAGCGATGTAGGGCAGGCAGACTTGCGCGTCGCCGTTGCAGTATTCCGCGCAATCGCCCAGCGCATATACGTCCGGCGCACTGGTCATGCCATGCCGGTCGATCGTGATGCCACGCCCGGTTTGCAATCCGCTTTCGCGCGCCAGCCGCAAATCGGCGCGCAAGCCCACGGCCGACAACACCAGATCCGCATCCTGTACTTGCCCGTCGCTCAGATGCACCTGCAGGCTTGAGCTCGCGCGCTCGATACGCTGGGCGGTGACCCCCGAACGCAGCACCACGCCACGTGCCTGCAAGGCGCTGGCTAAGCCTCGCGCAAGCGCGGGTGGCGCCAACGCGGAAAGCGGCAGCGGATTCGGATCGACCAGCGTGACCAGATGGCCGGCACCGGACAAGTCGTCCGCGAATTCGCAGCCGATCAGGCCCGCGCCGATGATCGTGATACGCACGCGTTCGCCGAAGGGCAGCATGCGTGCGCGCCAGCCGGCGTAGTCATCCATGTGATTCACCGACACCACTTCCTCGCTTGCATTGCCGTTCAGTGCCAGCCGCACGGGCTGCGCGCCCACGGCCAGCACCAGTTGTTCGTACTCGAATTCGCCGGCGCTTGTCTTCACTGTCTTGCGCGCGGTATCGATCGCTTCCACCGTGGTGCGGGTGAGGATGCTGGCGCCGAGCTGGGCCGCCATCTGCGTTGCGCTCTGGCTCACCAGTTGCGCCGCATCCTTGCCCTGGGCGAAGGCATTGGACAGCATCGGCTTCGAGTAGAAGTCGCCGCCGTCGGCAGTGATGACCAGCAGCGCGCGTTCGCGGTCGAGCTTGCGCACTTCGCGCGCCAAGGTGTAGCCGGCCATGCCCGCGCCGACGATGATCAGGGGTTTCATGGTGTCCTTGTCGTAGGGGGTAGATCAGATTTCGACCATTT
>DATBUE010000109.1:0-4839 GCA_036516375.1 Noviherbaspirillum sp.
CACGTACTCGGGCCGTCTTTTGCTGACTCCTCATCAAGCAGAGAGTGCGCCCTTGCGGTCGGTGACCTTGGCGCTCGTGACCGTCACCGCATGCGCCTGAGCACCGCTTGCAACGCCTTTCGCCAAAACTTGTACCGCGCAGCAGTGCCCTTGTCCGGGAACGACGCGACGGAAAAAGCTCTCGACCTTCAGGGGCATTACTGACCAACTCTCCGGTGGCCGGTTCTATCGGCCCGCTACTCGCCGCTCCCTATTTCCCACTCCCTACTCGTCCTCCACTGCACCAAACCGAATTACATTCGAGGGCGGCGCACACGGCTCTTCATCAAACGCGATATCCCCATCCGCCGACGCCACACCCGTCGCCTTCAAACCCGCAAAGTCGAACAAGCCGCGATCCATCAGATGCGAAGGCACGACGGTTGCCAGCGACGAGTAGATGTTCTCCACCCGCCCCGGATGCTTCTTCTCCCACTCGCGCAGCATCGCCTTGATCTGCTTGCGCTGCAGGTTTTCCTGGCTACCGCACAGGTCGCAGGGAATGATCGGGAATTGCTTGACCTGGGCATAGCGTTCCATGTCCGCTTCCTTCACATAGGCCAGCGGGCGGATCACGATGTGCTTGCCGTCGTCGGACTGCAGCTTGGGCGGCATGCCCTTGAGCTTGGCGCCGAAGAACATGTTGAGGAAGAAGGTTTCGAGGATGTCGTCGCGATGGTGGCCGAGTGCGATCTTGGTTGCGCCCAGTTCGTCGGCCACACGGTAGAGAATCCCGCGGCGCAAGCGCGAGCATAAAGAACACGTGGTCTTCCCTTCCGGGATCACGCGCTTGACGATGCTGTAAGTGTCCTGGTTCTCGATGTGGAAGGGCACGCCGATCTTCGTCAGATATTCCGGCAATACATGCGCGGGGAAGTTGGGCTGCTTCTGGTCGAGGTTGACCGCGACGATGTCGAAATGGATCGGGGCACGTTCACGCAGCGTGAGCAGGATGTCGAGCAGGCCGTAGCTGTCCTTGCCTCCGGACAGGCAGACCATGACCTTGTCGCCTTCCTCGATCATGTTGAAGTCGCCGATCGCCTGGCCGACCAGGCGGCACAGGCGCTTGTGCAGCTTGTTGTTTTCGAAGGCGATCTTCTCGGCGGTGCGTGCGGTCGTGGTGGCTATGTTCATCGTGATCTCGTCAATCTCATTCGGGCGGAGGAAAGATTCACAGCGGCCCGGGCTCGCGCTGCGTGTACAGCTCGATGTTATGGCGCACGGCGGTACGAATCAGCGACTGGGTCATCATCGCGACGTCCTGGACCCAGAACAATTGCTCCGCAGGGTCGCCGAGTATGGTGTGCCCTGCCTGCACCGTGGTCCAGATCGAGACGAGCTTTTCACCGTCGATTTCCGCGTATTCGAAATTGACGGCATAGCCCAGCTTCTCGGCGCCGCCAAAGGTGAAGCGGAAAATGTTCCGGAAGCGTTCCGCATCCGCTTCGGACTCGGCCTTGACGAAGTAGATGACACCGATCCTGCGTACATTGATCCCGACCCACATGCGCATTCGGAAATTTTCCAAAAACAGCTGATAGTTGGCGCCGTAGATGTCCTTGCGCCCGCCGTGAATCGTGTCGGCACGCTTGAGTACGTTGACTTGCACCGTATGTCCGCGCTTGACCTGTGGGATTTCTATCTTGGCCAGTGCGTCGCGCATGTGATGCTCCAGGAACTGATCAGTTCTTGCATGCAAGCGGTCGGTGCTGAGCTGTCGCTCCGCGAACAGCACGAACAGCACGACAGCAAAGGCGCCGGCGGCGGTCTGAGCAATGGCGAGCAGCGGCGCAACCGCATCGAGCTGGTCGGAGATGAAAAAGAAACCGATGCCTGCGACGCCAGCGCATATGGCCAGCAATCCCAGTACGCCCATCACC
Organism: Noviherbaspirillum sp.; assembly: GCA_036516375.1. GTDB lineage: Bacteria > Pseudomonadota > Gammaproteobacteria > Burkholderiales > Burkholderiaceae_D > Noviherbaspirillum. The sequence continues at coordinate 1,920 of DATBUE010000109.1, forward strand.
ATCCAGCGCGCCCAGCGCGGCAGGTAGACGATCTGCTGCGCGTCGAGGAAGCGTGCCCCGCCGTCGCTACTCATCGCATGCCGTCCTTCAGGCGGAAGACTTCGACACCCGCACATTCGCAATCCGGATAGACCTCGCGCTTCTCCGTGCGCACGCGCGCGGCCACCACCAGCGGATGAGCCAGGCACAGACCCAAGATGGCGTCGCACAGCGTTTCCTGCAGGTTGATATGCCCCCGCTGCACGATTTCCTGGATGCCGGGGCGCACGAAATCATGGTTGACGACTTCATCAATGGAATCGTTGACGGGCGTGGTCTTGGCCAAGGGGACCCAGAATTCGATGTTCACCAGCACGTACTGGCTCTTGTTCTGCTCGTGCGGATAGATGCCGATTTCCATGTCGAGCCGGAAGTTTTTGATGAACACACGTCGGCAGTGCTCAAGCGCGGGATGCCAGAAGCTCATGAAGTCCTCTTGATGAAGCTGAAGTCGCGGGATAAAGGGATCAGGTGCTGCCCGCCGTCCACCAGGATCGTCGTGCCGGTCAAGGCACGGTTTTCGGACGCGAACGCGACGGCATGTGCAACTTCCTCGGGGCGACTCGATTCGCCCAGGGGGGAGAGCGCATGCGTCTGCGCAAATTCGTCTGCGGACTGCAGGTGGCTGACCATTGTCAGGCCGGGGGCGACGCCAACCACGCGCACCTTGGGCGCGAGGGACTGGGCCAGCATGGTGGTGGCCGCCTGCAGCGCCGCCTTCGACAAGGTGTACGAGAGAAAGTCGGGGTTCAGGTTGAACAGTTTCTGGTCCAGCAAGTTGATCACGACGGCCTGTTCACCCTCGGGCGTGGCCTCATGCAAGGCCTTGGTGAGCAGCACCGGAGCGGCCAGGTTCACATGCATGTGGGCGTCGAGCGAGGCAAAGGAAAAGCTGCTGGCGCTGTCATGGTCGAACAGGGAGGCATTGTTCACCACGCAGGACACCCGCCCCATCACCTCCATCGCGCGCGGCAACAGGGTCTGGACGGCAGCTTCATCCGACAGGTTGCACTCGACCGCAGCGGCACGCCGGCCCAGCGCCTGGATATCCCTGACCGTGGCCTGCGCCTCTTCTTCGGAGTGGTGGAAGTGCACGACCACATCCCAGCCTCGGCGCGCCAGTTCCAGTGCCACGGCCCGGCCGATCCGTTTGGCGGCGCCAGTGATCAGCGCCGTCTTGCAAGCGTCGGTAGTCATTATCGAATTGGCAATTTGCCTCTGGTGAGGCGAGTCAATTTTTTCAGGTTCGAGGGCGGCGAGCAGGCTGGTGTCGGGTCCGCGGCCCCGCTTCTCATTAAAATACTGCCCCATGCCCGTGCACCTTCCCGCTCCCGCGCCGGACGCGCTCGCCGCTTCCCGCGCGCTGTCCGATCTGATTGCCGCCGAGATCCGTTCCAGCGATGGCTGGATTTCATTTGCCCGCTATATGGAACTGGTCTTGTATGCGCCGGATCTGGGCTATTACAGCGGGGGGTCGGCCAAGCTCGGGAAAGACGGCGATTTTACAACCGCCCCCGAGATCACGCCGCTTTTCGGCGCCGCCCTGGCGCAGGTCGTGGCGCCGGTGTTGCAGCAGAGCGCAGCCCAGATCCTGGAATTCGGCGCCGGCAGCGGCAAATTCGCGCGCGATGTGCTGAACGAACTGGCGGCCATGGGCGTGCAGGTTGCGCGTTATGCCATCGTGGACTTGTCGGGCGAACTGCGGACGCGCCAGCAGGACATGCTGCGTGACTTTCCGCAGGTTGCATGGCTGGATCGCCTGCCCGAACAATTTTCCGGCGCCGTGATCGGCAATGAAGTGCTGGATGCGATGCCGGTGCAACTGGTCGTGAAGACCGAAGCCGGCTGGGCCGAGCGCGGGGTGAGCTTTGATGACGCGGGCTTCGCCTTCGCCGATCGTCCCGCCGCCCCCGAGCTTGTGGCGCAGATACCGGATGCCGACGCCCTGCCCTTGGAATACGTGACCGAAGTGCATCCCCAGGGCTGCGCCTTCATCCACTCGCTCGGCGCAATGCTGGAACGCGGCGCGGCGCTGCTGGTCGACTATGGATTCCCGGCGCACGAGTACTACCATCCGCAACGCAGCCAGGGCACGCTGATGTGTCATTACCGCCATCACGCGCATCCCGATCCGTTCTATCTGCCGGGCCTGCAGGACGTGACCGCGCACGTGGACTTCAGCGCGATGGCGCGCGCGGCGGCGGAATCGGGACTGGAGATGCTGTGCTACGCCAGCCAGGCTGCCTTCCTGCTGCAGGCCGGCATTGCCGAACTGCTCATGCGTACCGACCCGGCTGCTGCGCGCAGTTACCTGCCCCAAGCCAATGCCGTTCAGAAGCTGGTTTCGCCAGCGGAAATGGGCGAATTGTTCAAAGTGCTGGTCGTGGGGCGCGGCATCGAACTGCCGGCCGGCTTCGCGCGCTGCGACCGCAGCCACCGCCTGTAAGCTGGAATCAGGCTCCCTCTTTCGCAAAGGCTCGCATGATCCGCTGGGTCCTGACCATCTTCATCGCCCTCGTGGTGTTTACGGCCATGCTGCCCTGGCTGGAAAAGCTCGGCATAGGCAAGCTGCCGGGCGATCTGCGCTTCACGCTATTCGGCCGAACCATTTCCCTTCCCTTCGCATCCACCCTGCTGCTGTCTGCCGTGGTGGTTCTGATCGGGCGTTTCCTTTGAGGCCAGGAGGCCACAACGGCTGTCCTCTTCCTTTCGGGCCACCGTAAATGTTGAGTGTGCGCAAAAGTGTTGTCTTGCGGTCACGCCATGATGACTGCCCGGACTGCAACGGCTACTATTGCCGACATGCAACAAAATGTAAGGAACGCGGCCAGGATTGGCTGCTCCGCTGCGAAGGAAAACTGATGCTCACCCCCATGTCCCG
>DATBUE010000110.1:0-8810 GCA_036516375.1 Noviherbaspirillum sp.
TCCATGATCGCCTCCTGTTCTTGCCGTCTCTACTGCATTACAGGATAGGAAATGAAAGTTGCAAAGATGTGGGCGCAGGGTAGCGCCCGCGCGCCAGGCGCGACATCACTGTTCCAACCGGAATGCCGAGGGTGTTGGCGACTTCTTCGTAGCGCATCTCTTCGAGGCCGACCAGCAGCACGACTGCGCGCTGCTCGGGCGGGAGCAATGCCAGCGCCGCATCGAGGTCTCGCACTGCGAGAAGGTCGCTTTGGCTGTCACGTACGGCAGGCAATGCGGCGTCTTCGTCGAGCGTGTCGAAAGCGGGACCGGCACGACGCAACTGGTCTACATGCAGGTTGTGCATGATGCCGAACAGCCAGGCGCGCATGTCGGAACTGGCTCGCCAGCCGGACAGGTGCCGCCATGCACGCTCCATCGTGTCCTGCACGAGGTCGTCCGCTGCGGCGCCGTTGCCGACCAGCGCCCGCGCGTAACGGCGCAGGCGTGGAATGCAGGCCAGCAATTGGACGCTCGCTTCTTCCATGTGGGGTGTTTAGTCCTTGACGACGTGCCACACGTTTTTCACATTGTCGCCGCTGCGGTCGCCCGGTTCCTGGTCCTTCGTCCACAGGTACAGCGGTTTGCCCTTGTAGGCGAGCTGCTTGCTGCCGTCGTCGCGTTTGACGACAGAGTAGGGCGCCTTGACCTCGCCGTTCGGTGCGACCGGTGGCCACAGCGTCGCGCACTCGCCATTGCAGGCGCTCTTGCCACTGTTTGCGGTGTCCTTGTCGAAGGTGTAGACGGTGCGGCCTTGGTCGTCGACCAGGATGCCGTCGGATTTCTTGAAGCCGGTCTGGGCGAAGGCGCTGGAGGATAGGCAGAACAATGCCGTGAGCACGGCGGGAAGGATACGCAGTTTCATTGGAAGCTCCTTGGGGGTGAGGGGCGCATCTGTTGCCGGCCGCGAATTCCGGGTGCAGACCGGAGAAGGCATCTGCAAACGGGTAAACGCAGGCGGGGGCGGTTTAATCCCGGGACGTGTGAATATTTTTTCACCGCTTGTCGAGCTGCCGATTTCCTTGCCTGGCCCGTGCGCTACCCGCAGATTTTTCCCGGCTACGGAGCGCGCAGGAACTGCTTTGCTTGCGCACACCGAGGCTTTCGATCCGTATTGTTCGCAAAAATATCTATTCTGTTTGCGTCGGATTTTAGGCTTGCTAGGCGGGTTTGCTCCTTCAATCGCCCGATTGAAGCAGTGAAAATATCTATTCAGAATGCGTAACGCTGCTGACTTGCTGACTTGCTGACTTGCTGACTTGCTGACTTGCTGACTTGCTGACTTGCTGACTTGCCTGCGCGCCCGCCTTGCGCGGCCCGGCTTCCGCTCCTGAATTGGCAGGCGAGCTGCAGATCTCGCAGCCGTCCTTTGCACGCCTGTGAAAGCTGCCGGAAGCGGAGGTGGTCGCACTGGGCAAGGCAAGGGCTGCCGTATATGGCTTGCCGCGTCCGATCGGGGATCTAAGTACCCCCGCAAAATAAATTGTGAAATGGATGGGGCTTTGGTCGGATGCGATGCAAGGCGTCCGGCTCGCCGCAGTGCGAGCACTGCAAGAGACGGGCAACGCAGCAGCGCGCCGGCCAAAGCAGCAGACATCCACAATTTGTTTTGCGTGGGTACTTAAGTACCCACGGTCGCTGCGGCCGTGCTGGCGACGCGGCGCCGGATCGAGCGCGACACGCTGGAGCGCATTCGCCTGCTGGATCTGTTCGGCGCGCTGATCGGCAATTCCGATCGCCACCCGGCAACCTCTCGCTGAGCTGGGATGCGCGCGACGTGTTCTCGCTGCTTCCCGTGTACGACATGGCTGCCGATGATGTATCGGCCGAACACCCAAGGTGAAATCGTCGAGCGGGAGTTCAACCTGCGAGTGGTCGACCGTATCGATACGCGCCACATGCCGGCCGTGCTGGCGATGGCGGAAGACTTCTGGCGGCGGGTGCTGGACGATGTACGCATCTCTCCTGATTTCAAGGCCATCGCACAACGGCATCTGCATCAGATGTCGCCGGCGCAAATGATCGCGGTCGCCGAAGAAGCAGGACCTTCGCTGGGAGAGCGCAGCCGGTGAGTTGCCCGGGGCCTTGCGCCTATGCGTCCCGTGGAAATCGCGAAAAGCGCATATTTCCTCTGCTTCATTTCTCCTGGCACAGCTTGTGCAAGCAGGCATTGCACCATGGCCACAACACTTGCTCACCCCCTCCCGTTCAAAGTGCTTACCGTCAATGCCCACAAGGGCTTCACCGCACTGAATCGCCGCTTCGTGCTGCATGAATTGCGCGAAGCCGTGCGCAGCGTCTCAGCCGATTTGGTTTTCCTGCAGGAAGTGCTGGGCACCCATGCCTCGCATTCGATGCGCTTTTCGAACTGGCCGGATGCGCCGCAGTATGAATTTCTTGCCGATTCGATGTGGCCGGCCTTTGCATACGGCCGCAATGCGGTGTATCCGGCCGGGCATCACGGCAATGCCTTGCTGTCCAAGTGGCCCATCCTGCGCTATCGCAACCATGACGTATCGGTGGCCGGTCCGGAAAAGCGCGGGCTGTTGCATTGCGTGCTGCAGGCACCGGATGGCAGGTCGCAAGTGCATGCGATCTGCGTGCACCTCGCACTGTGGGAAAGGCAGCGCCGACAGCAGGTGGATTTGCTGTGCCGAATGATCGACTGCGAGGTTCCGCAAGACGCGGCGCTGATAGTTGCGGGAGACTTCAATGACTGGCGGCTGCAAGTGCATCGGCGATTAGTGCAGTGCGCGCGCTTGAACGAAGTCTTCGTCGCCGCGCACGGGCAACCGGCGCGCTCGTTTCCCGCGCGCTGGCCGCTATTGCGCGTGGACCGGATCTACGTGCGCAATGCGGCCGCACATGAGCCGATCGTGCTGCCACGCCGGCCATGGACCCACCTGTCCGATCACGCGCCCCTGGCTGCGGAGATAGAGCTATGAAAGATGCATGGACCAGCGGTAACCGCGTGCGCTTGCTGGAGAACGGCGAGGCGTATTTCCCGCGCGTGTTCGACGCCATTCGCGCGGCGCGCTTCCAGGTGCTGATCGAGACCTTCATCCTGTACGAGGACAAGGTGGGCCTGGAGTTGAAGAAGGTGTTGATTGAAGCGGCGCGGCGCGGCGTGAGCGTGGTCGTCAGCGTCGATGGCTGGGGCTCACCGCCGGAAAAACTCAGCGAACAGTACATCCGCGAGCTGGCCGAAGCCGGCGTCAAGCTGCAGGTGCATGGCGAGCCGGGCTGGCTGGGCAAGCGTCTGGGCGTGGTGCGGCGCCTGAATGTCTTTCATCTCCTGCACCGCAAGATGGTAGTCATCGACGGGCGCATCGGCTTCATCGGCGGCATCAATTTTTCGGCCGACCATCTGGCCGATTTCGGTCCCGAATCCAAGCAGGACTATGCGGTGGAGCTGCAGGGACCGATCGTGGACGAGATGCATGCCTTCCTGGAACGCACGATGCTGGCGCCGGCCGGGCTGCGTGCGCGTTGGCTGCGGCGGCGTGCGCCGGCGGTGGTGCGCAACCCCAGCCCGCCGGCCGGCACGGTCCAGGCCCTGCTTACCTGGCGCGACAACCGCCGCCATCGCAACGACATCGAGCGCCATTACCGGCTTGCGATTCGCACCGCGCGCGAGGAGGTGACGATCGCAAACGCGTATTTCTTCCCCAGCTACACCTTGCTGCGCGAGTTGCGGCGCGCGGCGCGGCGGGGCGTGCGCGTCAGCCTGATCCTGCAGGGGCAGCCGGACATGGCCATCGTGCCCGTCGCCGCGCGGCTTCTGTACCACTACCTGATTCGCGATGGCGTGACCATCTACGAATACTGCCGGCGGCCGCTGCATGCGAAGGTGGCGCTGGTGGATGACGTCTGGGCTACGGTCGGCTCCAGCAACCTCGATCCGTTCAGCCTGTCGCTGCAACTGGAAGCGAACGTGGTGCTGCGCGACGCGGCGTTCAACCGGGAATTGCGCGCGCGCCTGAACGCGCTGGTTGCACAGCATTGCGTCGCGGTCGATCCCAAGGATCTGCCTCCGGACAATTGGTGGCGCGGCGTGGTCAGTGTGGTCGTGTTCCATGTGCTGCGGCATTTTCCTTGGTGGCTGCAGAACCTGCCCATCCATCGCCATCCCGGCCTGAGCGTCCCCGCGCCGCCCGAGCAGGTCGAACTGGTGCGCAGCCGCCATGAGTGAACGGGTGGCGCAGATGAGAAGGCAAGGCCAAGCCACCAGCGCCTGGAGCCGGGCCTGGCCGCTGATCAAGCGCGTGCTGACGGTCGGCTTTCTCGGCCTCGTGCTCACGCTGCTGGTGATCCAGATGCGCGAGGTGGATTGGAACGAGGTCAGCACATCGCTGCAGCGCTACGGCGTACCGGCGCTGCTCCTGGCGCTTGCGCTGGCGGCAGCCAGCCATGTGCTGTACGGCCTGTTCGACCAGATCGGGCGCGCCTACACCGGCCATCGCCTGCCGCGCCTGCGCGTGGCCGCGATCGCCTTCGTCAGCTATGCCTTCAACCTGAATATGGGCGCACTGGTCGGCGGCGTCGGGTTTCGTTATCGGCTTTATTCACGCTACGGGCTGGACGGCGCCGCGATCACGCGCGTGATGGGCTTGAGCATTGCCGCGAACTGGCTCGGCTACTGCGTGGTGGCCGGCACCGTGTTTGCGCTGGGCGTGGTCAAGCTGCCGCCGGGCTGGGATGTCGGTAGCACAGGCTTACGATGGATCGGCTGCGCGCTGCTGGCGGCGGCCCTGGCTTACCTGGCCGCCTGCGGATTCTCGACGCGGCGCGCGTGGACCGTGCGCGGCCACGAGATTGCGTTGCCGACGCTGCGCATGGCCTTGTTGCAGATGCTGATCTCCTCCCTCAACTGGATGCTGATCGGGGCTCTGGTCTATCTGCTGCTGCATCGTGAGGTCGCCTATTCGACCGTGCTGGCAGTGTTCCTGATCAGCGCCATCGCCGGCGTGATCACGCATGTGCCGGCCGGCCTGGGCGTGATCGAACTGGTGTTCATCTCGCTGCTCGGCCATGCCTTGCCACGCAGCGAACTGATCGCCGCGCTGCTGGCTTACCGCGCCGTCTACTACCTGCTGCCGCTGGCCGTGGCGCTGCTGGTTTATCTGCGCCTGGAAGCGGCGACAAGGAAATCAAAACCGAGCTAGACGCGCGCACGAGCCGGATTACCGGGCATCAAAAAAACGGCTCGCGCGCCGCGCTTTGAACTCCGGTCTTGTTTTTCTCTCAATCCGAAGTGCCCAAGTGCCCTTAAGAGAACACGATGCCCGCCGTCCCCGGTCAACCTGCCGAGCTGCCATTGTCGACACGCTTTCCGCCGCGCCTGCGCTGGGCCGGCTATCTGCTCGGCTTTGCGCTCGGCGGTTTCTTCGACGGCATCCTGCTGCACCAGATCCTGCAATGGCATCACTTGCTGCTCGGCATAGAGCGCGCGCCGTTCCAGAACATCAAGGTGCAGATCATGGCGGACGGCTTGTTCCATCTGTTCATGTATGTGGTCGCGCTGATCGGATTGCGCGCGCTGTGGCGCGGCCGTGCGGATTTTGCGGGGGAGGGCGGGGAGCGTCTGCTGCTGGCCAATGCGCTGATCGGTTTCGGCACCTGGCACATGCTCGACGGCATCCTCTCGCACTGGATACTCGGCATTCATCGCGTCCGCATGGATGTGGAGAACGTGCTGTTCTGGGATCTATTGTGGTTCGTCGTGTTCGGCGTGGCCGTGTTTGCGCTGGGCCTGTGGCTGCGGCGCAAGGACGGGCCGGGTGGCGCCGCAATTGCGCGTGAACGTCCCCGCGCACGCTCGCTCATGGCCTGGACGCTGCTCGTGCTCGGAACTGGCGCGGTTGCCGCATTGCCGCCGCGCGATGCCGCTACCGCACTCGTGTTCTTCCAGCCGGGCACTGCACCGACTGCGGTCTTTGCCGCGCTCGACGAAGCGGGTGCGCGCGTGCTGTGGGCGGCGGATTCGGGGCAGGTGTGGGCCGTGCGCACCGAGGGACGCAACGACGCCGCCTTCTACCGCCGCGGCGCCTATCTGGTCAGCCGCTCGCCGCTGGCGCTGGGCTGCCTGGCCTGGACGCGCACGACGAGCTGAAACAGGTTTTTTCCAAGGAGATGCGATGCAGACTTTTGCCGCCGAGCCCAGCCGTGGGAGTGCCGACCGCGTGCGCCGGTCCACCCCGGTTCATGTCAATGAACTGATCGACCGGCAGACCGACAGCAATATCCTGAGCTACGTCAACAGCAAGCACGCGGTGATCGAACGCCGCATCCGCGAGCTCGATGCGGAGTGGGACGTGGAACGCGTGCTGGAAGCCAACGCCGCCACCCTGGCCTTGACTGGCCTGGTGCTGGGGGTGACTGTCAATCGCAAGTGGTTGGCCTTGCCCGGCATCGTGCTGCCTTTCCTGCTGCAGCATGCGCTGCACGGCTGGAGCCCGCCGCTGCCGGTGCTGCGGCGGCTCGGCGTGCGCACCCGCGGCGAGATCGATCGCGAAAAATACGAGCTGAAGGCCTTGCTGGCGCGCCGTTGAGGAAGTTTTGCATTTGAGCGTGCGCATGCGCGAGGCCGGCGCTTCCCGTGCCGCGAAGGCGCCTGCAATACAGTCATAATGCGCGCTGCCGGCATCCTGCCCCGCAGGTCCGGCATCACCTTCAACAACAAAAAGGAAAACCGATGGCTACTGCTTCTTCCTCCGACGATCTCGGCAAGCTGATCCTGCGCCTGGCGCTGGGCATCCTGATCCTGCTGCACGGCATCGCCAAGCTGACCGGCGGTGTCGGTTTCATCGCCGGCATGCTCGGCAAAATGGGCATGCCGGAAGCGCTGGCCTACCTGGTCTATGTCGGCGAGGTACTGGCTCCGGCGCTGCTGATCATCGGCCTGTGGACTCGTCCCGCAGCGCTGATCGTGGAGATCAACATGGTCGTGGCGATCTGGCTGGTGCACATGGGCGAGCTGTTCCAGCTCACCAAGACCGGCGGCTGGGCGCTGGAATTGCAAGGCATCTACCTGGCCACGGCGCTGGCCATTGCCTTGCTCGGTGCCGGACGCTATAGCGTCGGCGGCGTAGCGGGAAAGTGGAATTGAGCCGATGATGCGGGCGCGCCCTCCGTCCGGCTGTGACGGAAGAAGCGCGCTCGATTTAATCCGGCAAAGTCCGCGCGCTGAGAAGGGGGCATCTATCTGATGTGCCGCTCAAGCCACACTCGCCTGCGCCTGCTGACCCGCCGCGGGAAGCGGCACCCCTTGCGGTAACGCTGCCGGAACTGTGTCACCTGTTTCAGCATGAAACAGAAGCGGACACGGCCAGCTCCTTTTTCTACATTGCTCCTTTGCAATTTTGTGTGCCGTCGGGTGCTGCTTTCAGCCACCCTCGGCATGTTCGCAAGCGACGCAATCCAGAAGGAGTCCAGATGAAAAAAACCACGCTTTCCTTACTCGCCGCCGCTTCTGGCGCCGCCCTTGTTGCTGCCTGTGGCGGCGGGGGAGGCGGATCCGGCGACGTGGCTTACGGCACGCTCGGCGTGTCGCTGACCGATGCACCGGCCTGCGGCTTCGACAAGGTCTACGTCACCATCGACAAGGTGCGCGCGCACCAGAGCGGCGGCGCAGGCGAGAACGATGGCGGCTGGATCGACATCCCGGTCGAGCTGGATGACCCGAAGGTGGATTTGCTGGAGCTTTCCAACGGCGTGCTGGAGCGCCTGGGCGATGTGCGTCTGCCGGCCGGTACCTACAACCAGTTGCGGCTGGTGCTCAAGCCCAACACCGGCGCCGACCCGAAGGCGAACTCGGTGCTGGCGGGCGGCATCGAAACCGCCCTGGATACGCCGAGCGCGGTGCAAAGCGGCATCAAGGTCAATGGCAGCTTCGAGGTGACGGCCGATGCCACGACCGAGCTCACGCTGGACTTCGACGCCTGCAAGTCCGTGGTCAAGCACGGCAATGGCAGCTTCGGCCTGAAGCCGGTGGTGACGATGGTGGCAATGGAAACCAGCGGTGCGATTTCCGGCGTGCTTGACCCGGCCATCGCGGCCACCGCCAGCAATCAGCCCATCGTCAGCGCCCAAGTCGACGGCGTGGTGGTCAAGAGCACGGTGCCCAAGGCCAATGGCGAATTCTCGCTGGCGCCGCTCAAGGCGGGCACCTATACGGTGGTGGTCACTACGGCCGCGCATGCCAGCGATGTGATCGATGCGGTGCCGGTCACGGCCAGCGGCACGACCACGATCAGCACCAGCGCCGCGCCACTGACGATGTCCGCCTCGACCGCCAACACAGTCAGCGGTACGGTCACGCCCGCCAGTGCCCAGGCCGAAATCACCGCGCACCAGACCTTTGCCTCCGGCACGATTGCCAGCATCGATTACCGCATGGTGACCGGAAAATACTCGCTGCCGCTGCCGATTGCAGCGCCGCGCTACGGCCAGTACACCGGCTCGCTGCCGGTGACGCTGACGGCCCAGCCTGCACTGGCCGGCAAGTACAGCCTGCGGGCCGCGGCCGAGGGCTACCAGGAGCAGACGACGAGCGTGGATCTTGCCGGTGGCAATGCCACCCACAACTTCACCTTGCCGCAATAAAGACGGTTCCGGGACCACGAAGTCCTGACAGAAAAAATGCCCCGCTGCGTGCGGGGCATTTTTTTTCGGTTCGCAATGATCAGGCTGTCGGCACCATCGTGTCGTAATGGTGCGGACCTTCGCTCGGCTGCACAGTGGCAGGAGGCCGGCTTCGAAGCGGAAAAAGA
>DATBUE010000111.1:0-3496 GCA_036516375.1 Noviherbaspirillum sp.
GCTCAGTCGAGGCCGAGGCGGATTGCCTGCGGGACAAGGCGCGGCGACGCGACATGGCGGGTGCCATGGCAAGGAGCCGCAACGCCGTACCGTGGGCAAGCCGTCCGGCATCGGCGAGCTGGTCAGGGCGAATCCGCTCTAGAGCGGATTCGCCCTGACTGGCTCAGTCGAGGCCGAGGCGGATTGGCTGCGGAACAAGGCGCGGCGACGCGACATGGCGGGCGCCATGGCAAGGAGCCGCAACGCCGTGCCGTGGGCAAGTCGGCCGGCATCGGCGAGCCAGTCAGGGCGAATCCGCTCTAATCCTGCACCGAAGGTGCAGCGCGTCGCACCGCCTCAGTGATTGACGACCAGGCGCGGTTCGTTCTTGTCGAAGCGCGCGCGAATCGAGGCGGCGATGCCTTGCGCATCGAGGCCGCAGGCGGCGAGCAACTGGGCGACATCGCCGTGGTCGATGAAGCGGTCCGGCAGACCGAGATGCAGGATGGGCTTGACGATGCCGGCCTCGGCCAGCGCCTCAGCCACTGCCGCTCCGGCACCGCCCATCACGCATCCTTCCTCGACAGTGACGATGGCCTCGTGCTCCTGTACCAAGCGCACCACCAGCTCCTTGTCGAGCGGTTTGATGAAGCGCATGTTGGCTACTGTCGCATCCAGTTCGTCAGCGGCTGCCAAGCTGGGGGCGAGCATGGTGCCGAAGGCAAGGATGGCGAAGCGCTGGCCCTGGCGCCGGATTTCTCCCTTACCCAGGGGCAGGGTCTGCAGCGACGGCTCGATGGCGGCACCCACGCCAGCGCCACGCGGATAGCGCACCGCCGCCGGCCCCGGGTATTGATACCCGGTCGACAGCATCTGTCGACATTCGTTTTCGTCGGCCGCGGCCATCACCACCATGTTCGGAATGCAGCGCAGGTAGGCGATGTCGTAGTTGCCCGCATGGGTGGCGCCATCGGCACCGACCAAGCCGGCACGATCCAGTGCGAAGGTCACGTCCAAGTTCTGCAGGGCGACATCGTGGATCAACTGGTCGTAGGCGCGCTGCAGGAAAGTCGAATAGATCGCGACCACCGGCTTCAGCCCCTCGCAGGCCATGCCAGCTGCGAAGGTCACCGCGTGTTGCTCGGCGATGCCGACGTCGTAATAGCGGTCCGGGAAACGCTGCTCGAACTGCACCATTCCCGAGCCTTCGCGCATCGCGGGAGTGATGCCGACCAGTTTGCCGTCGACCGCCGCCATGTCGCACAACCAGTCGCCAAAGACCTGGGTATAGGTCTTCTTGCCGGGTGCGGAAGGCTTGATGCCTTCGGCCGGGTTGAATTTTCCAGGTCCGTGATACAGCACCGGGTCAGCCTCGGCCAGCTTGTAGCCCTGCCCCTTCTTCGTGACCACGTGCAGAAATTGCGGCCCCTTCAGATGCTTGAGGTTCTGCAGCGTGGGGATCAATGATTCGAGATCGTGCCCGTCGATCGGGCCGATGTAGTTGAAGCCAAATTCCTCGAACAGCGTCGCCGGCACCACCATGCCCTTGGCATGCTCCTCGAAACGCTTCGCAAATTCCAGCATCGGCGCCGGCAGCACGCTCTTGCCAACAGTCTTCGCTGCGGCATAGAACTTGCCGCTCATCAGGCGTGCGAGATAGCGATTGAGCGCACCGACTGGCGGCGAGATCGACATGTCGTTGTCGTTCAGGATCACCAGCAGCTTGATGTCGTCGTGCACACCGGCGTTGTTCAACGCCTCGAACGCCATGCCCGCGGTCATCGCGCCGTCGCCGATCACCGCAATCGCATGCCGGTCCTCGCCCTTGGTCTTGGCGGCAAGCGCCATGCCGAGTGCGGCCGAAATCGAAGTCGAGGAATGGGCGGTACCGAAGGTGTCGTACTCGCTCTCGTCGCGGCGCGGAAAGCCGGAGACACCGTTCAACTGACGCAGCGTGTGCATCCGTTCGCGCCGTCCGGTGAGGATCTTGTGCGGATAGGTCTGGTGGCCCACGTCCCAGACGATGCGGTCTTCCGGCGTGTTGAACACGTAGTGCAGCGCAATCGTCAGCTCCACGGTGCCGAGGTTGGAAGACAGATGGCCGCCGGTTTTCGAGACCGATTCGAGCACGAAGGTGCGCAACTCGTCGGCCAGCGGCTTCAACTGGTGACGCGGCAGCTTGCGCAGGTCCGCGGGCAGGTCGATGGTGTTCAACAGTTTCATACTCTTGCGGCCGAAGCCGTTCTCTTGAATGGTGGCCAGGAACAGCCTGCTTCGGCCTGTACGCAATCGCGTAGCGCCGGCCTCCTGTCCAATCTTTCCGGCTTACGCCTTGCGCTGCACGATCAGGTCCGCCAGTTCGCGCAAGCGCTGCGCGGAAGCGCCGAAGACTTCGAGCGCAACGTGCGCATCCCCGCGCAACTTCTGCGCCAGTGCGCGCGAGGCGTCCAGCCCGAGGATGGATACATAGGTCGGCTTGTTGTCCGCCGCGTCCTTGCCGGCGGTCTTGCCGAGCGTGGCCGAATCGGCAGTCGCATCCAGCACGTCGTCGACCACCTGGAAAGCCAGCCCCACTGCAGCCGAATAGGCGTCCAGCGCCGCAGTTTGCCGCTCGTCCAACCGACTGCCACACAGCGCACCCAGCAACACCGATGCGCGCAGCAGCGCCCCGGTTTTCAGCCTGTGCATCTGCTCAAGTTGCGCCAGGTCGAGCATGTGGCCAACGCTGGCCAGGTCGATGGCCTGTCCGCCGCACATGCCCAGCGAGCCGGAAGCCCCTGCAAGCACGCGCAACATATGCAACTGGCGCGCCGGCTCCAGGTCGTCCGCTTCCTCGCAGAGGATGGCGAAAGCCTGGGCCTGCAAGGCGTCGCCGACCAGTAGTGCGGTCGCTTCTCCGTACTTCACGTGCACCGTCGGTTTGCCGCGCCGCAGGGCGTCGTCGTCCATGCACGGCATGTCGTCGTGCACCAGCGAATAGGCATGAATCATCTCGACCGCCGCTGCAGCACGTTCGAGCAGTTCGTGCCGGGCACCGAACAACTCGCCGGCGGCAAATGTCAACAATGGACGCACACGCTTGCCGCCATCGAGGACCGCGTAATGCATTGCCGCATGCAGGTCCTGCGGCGGTGCGGCAAGCGGCGGCAACAGCTTAGCGAGTGCCGCTTCCATCCTCGCTTGCACCGTCTTCATCCAGCCGGCGAAATCAGTTTCGGCGCTCACGACGTTTCTCCCTCGTCGGCACCCTGTGCCGAGAACGGCTTGAGCATGTCCCCTTCCAGCACACGCACCTGGTTCTCGACCTTGCCGAGCTGGCCGGCACAGTAACGCACCAGCTCCGAGCCGCGCTTGAAAGCTGCCACCGACGCTTCCAGCGCCAGTTCGCCCGCTTCCATCCGTGCGACCAACTGTTCAAGCTCTGCCATCGCAGCTTCGAACGAGGCGGGGGGTTCACCGGCGGCGGGAATGGTGGAGGCGGGGACGGATTTCTTCGTCATGAGGGGATTCCGGAATT
>DATBUE010000112.1:0-2842 GCA_036516375.1 Noviherbaspirillum sp.
CACATGAGGTCATCCACGTTGGGCGATGCGGGCTTCTGCTTGCCCAGCATTCCAAGCAGGTCGCGATGACGGGGAATGCCTGCCTGGCGATGCAAGCCCCAGCTTTCATCGGCCAGCGTCTGCTGGTCCTTCTCCGACAACACTGCGCGCGCGTGCTCCATGCGTGTGTGACGATCGGGATAAACCTCCTTCATGAACGCATTCAGCGCCTGCGGGCCCAGATTCTTCGCGCCCTCCCGCACCTTGTCGTGCAGCGCCTCTTGCGTGATTGCGAGCTGATCGAGACAGCGAGTGAGCTCAGGATTGACATGGATTGCCTGGGTTGACGGTCCAGCTACGGACTCGGCGGCGCGGCGGATGATGTCTATCGCTTCCTGCAGGTTCCGGAGCGTTTCGGCATGCAGCGCGGTCGGCTGTCGCATGGCGGTGCAAAGATCGCTGGCCAGTGAAGCGAGCTGGCGGGGCTGCTGCCCTCGGCACTCGCTGCGAATCTTTTGCAAGAGCGTGGTTTGCCCCGTATCCGAAGCGGATGCACGGTCACTTTCTGTGTCGTGCACACCCGAAGTAGCAGGGAAGGCTGGTGGGCGGATCGCTCCTGTATTCGTCATTGCCGGTCTCCTTGGTTTTTTTAATAAGTCTTTCTGGGTGGTTACCTCAAGGAGGCGGTTCCAAAGCGGTTTTGATAGGGAACAAAGGCCAGCATGGGGCTTTGCCCCGGTCCACGCCTGGTGTGCTCGTAACAAGCCGATATGCGCTGGGGCGAGAGAATTGCGGGGATCCGGGTCGTTTTGACTTAGGTCAAGGTTGAGCAGGGGGGCAAATTCCTACACTGCCTCCATCGTCAAGGGCCGTCCCGCCGCCCGACCCAGCCAGAGAGAATTCCATGTCAGCTCGCCCACAGATCACTCCCGACGGACCGACCGTGCAGTTCGACGCCGACCTCGTGCGCAAACTGACGCAGCGCGGCCCGCGCTACACGTCCTACCCGACCGCGGACCGCTTCAACGGGAAGTTCGAAAGCGGCGATTACCTGCAATCGGTGGCCAACGTGCGCGCCCTCGGCGCCCGCAAGCCGCTGTCGCTGTACGTGCACATACCGTTCTGCCAAAGCCTTTGCTACTACTGCGCCTGCAACAAGATCATCACCAAGAACCGTTCCAAGGCCGAGACCTATCTCACTTACCTGAAGCGCGAGATCGAGATGCAGGGGCGCATGTTCGATGGCATGAACCAGGTCGAGCAACTGCATCTGGGCGGCGGCACGCCGACCTACTTCACCAACGCGCAGCTGGGCGAGCTGTGGGAACACCTGCGCCGCTGGTTCCGCTTTTCCTCCGACGACGCGGGCGAATACTCGATCGAGATCGATCCGCGTACGGTCAGCCCGGAGCGCATTCACGCGCTGCGCACGATGGGATTCAACCGCTTGAGCCTGGGCGTGCAGGATTTCGATCCGGAAGTGCAGAAGGCGGTCAATCGCATCCAGCCCGAGAGCATGACGCTGGAAGCGATCGCCGCGGCGCGCGAAGCGGGGTTCCGTTCGATCAGCATCGACCTGATCTACGGCTTGCCGCGCCAGACCGTGATGACGATCAGCCAGACCCTGAACAAGGTGATCGCAGCCTCGCCCGACCGCATCTCGATCTACAACTACGCGCACATGCCGCAGTTGTTCAAGTCGCAACGCCGCATCCTCGACGACGAGCTGCCCAGCGCCGATGCGCGCCTGGACATGCTGTCGCTGTCGATCAAGCGCCTGACCGAGGCCGGCTATGTCTACATCGGCATGGACCACTTCGCCAAGCCGGATGACGACCTGGCCATCGCCCAGCGTCGCGGCACGCTCAATCGCAACTTCCAGGGGTATTCGACGCATGCCGATGCCGAAATGATTTCCTGCGGCGTGTCCGCCATCAGCGCTGTGGGCAACATCTACAGCCAGAACGAAAAGACGCTGGAAGCCTATTACGAGCGCCTCGACAACGGCGAGCTGCCGATCACGCGCGGGCTCAAGCTGTCGGTCGACGATCTGCTGCGCCGGATGATCATCCGCACGCTGATGTGCAACTTCGAACTCTCGATTCCGTCAATCGAACTGGCGCATCCGATCAACTTCGCGACCTATTTCGCGAAAGAGATGGACAAGCTGCGCGAGATGGAGGCCGACGGCCTGCTGCGCATCGAGCCGGACTGGCTGACGGTGACGCCGAAGGGACGTCTATTCGTGCGAAACATCTGCATGGTGTTCGATCGCTATCTGGACGTGGGGCAGCCGATGACGCTGCAGCCGCGGTTTTCGAAGACTGTGTGAGGTGAGGCTTCTCGGCTCGACTGCCATCAACCTGTCGCTCTCGCGCAGGCGGGAGCCCAGTGCATTTCGTCTTTGTTCGAGCGCACACTGAATTCCCGCCTGCGCGCACTGCTGTCCGGAATAATTTTTCTCGAAGAGGTACAAGTGATTGATGTGACTGAAAATTCAGACCAACACTGCGACTTCCGACTTGAATTTCTCCGGCACGCCCCTTCCCCCTTTCAGGGGGATGAGGACGGGGTTTCGCAAAGCATTGCTTTGCGCCGTCCGAATCCGAGTCGCTTGCAAGCGACGAGGTGGAAGGTTGGGATGGGGCGGCCCGCGTAAGGGGTACGGAGCCTACGCAATGGATCCCTTCGTTTTTACGTTCGCACCCCCACCCTAGCCCTCCCCCTAAAAGGGGGAGGGAACCTGACGGCGCATATCACCCTTCCGTGTCAACAAATTTATTCCGGACAGCAGCGCGTTTTCGCGGGAATAACGAGGTGGTGTTGCGGTCGGTGGCGCAATGGGAAAACGCTGGGCTATTGG
>DATBUE010000113.1:0-1582 GCA_036516375.1 Noviherbaspirillum sp.
TTTATCAGATTCCGGGCATTGCGATGAAATTCTCAAGCGCCCGGAAGCGTTGCAACCACTGTCCTACGTGCGGATAGGCATCCAGGTCAAAACCGCCCTCGTGGGCGAGGCCGACATATGGGAAACAAGCTATGTCGGCAATCGTCGGTTGTGCCGCCGCCAGCCAGACATGGGTATCTAGATGCCGGTCCAGGATTTCCAACGCCCGCACGCCATCCACGCGCGCACTGGCTAGATCACCGGCATAACCGAACCGCGCAATCGCACGGGCACGGAAAAGACCGCTAGCGATCTCATTCTGCGCAAGCTCCAGCCACTGCATCACCTGGGCCGCGCCATCCGGCGTCGCTGGCAGCCAGCGGCGTGCCGGATCAAAGCGCATCGCAAGATAGACCAGGATCGCAGTCGAACCCCAGAGGATGAAGCCGTTATCGTTCAGGGTCGGTATCTGGCCGCGCGGATTGAGCTCTAGGTAGGCGTCGTCGACATCGTTCTTGCCGTCTTTCAAACGCACTGGGATGACCTCGAACTGCAGCCCGAGAAACGACAGCAGCAAGCGCACCTTGTAGCCATTTCCTGACGTCTCACGGTCGTACAGCTTGAGGGCTCGGATGGCGTCCTTCATCACAGCATTCTCAATACTGGAATCAACGGTGGGAGTCGGAGGCGGTATGGCGCAAGCGGGGCTAGAAATTAGCAGCGCAAGCGCAGGCAGGTCAGTATCGGCTCCAGCTCCCCAATGGCGGGAGCGGAAGATGCCATTTGTTCGTAACTGCACCAAGGATAGGGAAGCCCGGCCAGCCAGGTCGACACGCTAACCAGGTTCTCCGGCGCCAGGATTTCCATCACGTCGATCGTGATCAGCAGATGCTCGGCCAGATGTGGCGCACTCTCCGAAAACGTCCAGTCGTAGCGCCCGCAACCCACGCGCACGGCCCCGCTAGCCTTGTCAGACATGCCAACGAACCAGTCACAGGAAAACGTCCGGGATGACGCAGCCGGCCTTTGGAGGCAGAACGTGTAGACGTTTTCGTAGGTCTGGCCGAAGCGGCGCACCAGCACCTCGCTAATTTCGGCCAACCCGTTCGAGGCGGCCGGAAACGCGATGTTTTCGCTCCGGACTTGCATCTGCAGTTGTGCATGGCCGGCAAAAGCGTGCCGCATCAGGTGTGGGCGGTTGCCATCCTTGGCGAGCAAATACGTGTGGACGACCCGCTCGATGGAGAGCGGGTCGGGGCCGGTGAAACTCACGCGTTGAGCAGGTCGGTCACCAGCATCTTGCCGGGGGAGTGGCTGATGCTGAACGGGATGCGGCTGGCTTGCACCACCGCCTGCGGTGTGACGCCACAAGCCCAGAACACCGGCAACTCGCCATCCTTGATTTCGACAGGATCGCCGTAGTCGGGCCGCGCCAGGTCCTTGATGCCGAGCGCTTGCGGATTGCCGACGTGGACCGGCGCACCGTGCACTTGCGGGAAACGGGCGGTGATTTCGACGGCCTTCGCCACATCCTTGGACTTGATCGGTCTCATGCTGACGACCATGTTGCCATGGAAGCGACCAGCCGGCGTGCAGGCGATAT
>DATBUE010000114.1:0-3569 GCA_036516375.1 Noviherbaspirillum sp.
GGTCAAGGATCGGATGCCCGTGCGCGAAGGCGCGGAACTGGTGATGGACGGTAAGACGATCGGCAAGGTGACCAGCGGTGGCTTCGCGCCTACGCTGGGCGCACCGGTGGCAATGGGCTATGTGTCCAGCGAATGCGCGCAGCCGGGCACCGTGCTGCAGGCCATGGTGCGCGGCAAGCCGGTTGCGGTCGAAGTGGCGAAGACGCCCTTCGTGCCGCAGCGCTACTACCGCGGTTGAGGGACGGCGAGGAAGCATGTCATGAGCGAAACCAGGACAGAAGCGCCGGTCGAGGCAGCCGAACAGGAACAGGCACCGCGCCGCGTACAGGCCGGTGAAAAGCTGCGCGGCGCGGAAAAGATGGCCCGCATCCCGATCAAGATCGCGCCAACCGAGCCGGCCCAGATGCTGCGCAAGCCGAAGTGGATACGCGCCGAGTTCACCGGCACGCGCGAGGTGCAACGTTTGAAAGCCATCTTGCGCGAGAACAAGCTGCACACCGTGTGCGAGGAAGCCAATTGCCCGAATCTGGGCGAGTGCTTCAAGAGCGGCACGGCGACCTTCATGATCATGGGCGACATCTGCACCCGGCGCTGTCCGTTCTGCGACGTCGGCCACGGCCGACCCAATCCGCTCGATCAGGAAGAGCCGCACAACTTGGCGACGACGATCCGTGCCATGGGCCTGAAATACGTCGTGATCACCTCGGTCGACCGCGATGACTTGCGCGATGGCGGCGCGGGCCACTTCGCGGCCTGCATCGCCCGCACACGCGAGCACAACCCCGGCATCACCGTCGAGGTTCTGACGCCGGACTTCCGCGGCCGCATGGATGTCGCGCTCGACATACTTGGCACCGCACCGCCGGATGTCTTCAATCACAACCTGGAAACCGTGCCGCGCCTTTATCGCCAAGCACGTCCCGGTGCCGACTACGCGTTTTCGCTGGACTTACTGCGCCAGTTCAAGTTGCGCCATCCGGACGTGCCCACCAAGTCCGGGCTGATGCTCGGTCTGGGCGAAGACCTGGAGGAAGTGGCAGAAGTCATGCGCGACCTGCGCGCGCACCAAGTCGATATGCTGACGCTGGGGCAATACCTGCAGCCGAGCCGGCATCATTTGCCGGTGCAACGCTATGTGACGCCGGACGAATTCGAGCGCTTGCGCGTGCTGGGCATGGAGCTAGGGTTCAGCCATGTCGCTTCCGGCCCGATGGTGCGCTCGTCCTATCACGCCGATTTGCAAGCTCACGCGGCAGGGGCTGGTACCTGAATGCTTGCGTAATGGCAAGCAGGATCTTGTCGTTACGCAATCTGGAACCCAGCCCTGTAACTAAGATGAAACCAGTCCTTCCACTCCAAAAGTTTTCGCCCGCAGCTTGCGCTGCGGGCGTTTTTTTGTGTGCTCCTGTAACTTCCCTCGACTGTTCTGGTTACAGCATTGCTGGCGGCGTTGAGAATTCTCAACCGAAAGCTTGCCCTGCTTCAGCATAATTTCTACTCAGAAAACGCCCTTTCACCCACGGGGGACTGCCATGACCAAGACCATGCACACCGACGAGATCATTGAAGAACTGGTTACCGCCATGCTCGGTAGCGAGGCCGGTGTCCGAGAGCGCCATCTGCTCCGGGAAAATCTGCGTAGTCTGGTGCGGGTAGCGAAGGCGGAGCAGGTGGTCGATATCAAGGCCAGCGTGCGACGGTTGGCCGGTGCGTTGGAATCGCACACGGCGCGACGCCGCGCCAAAGCCGTGTTGATGGCGCAGCGCCTGCCCGACATCCTCGAACAGGCCCAGCAGCAGTTCGAGTTCAAGCACTGAAGCTGCTTTTCGAATATCCCGAACCGCCCGATACAGGGCGGTTTTTCTTTGTGCAGCACGATGCCCTATCGGCTACGGCGAATCCGCTCTAATCGAAGCTCAGGTTGTAGAACAACGAGAATGCGCTGCGGGCGCCGGTTTCGGCTTCCAGCGACAGGCTGGGAGTCAGCAGATAGCGCAATTGCAGCACGCCGGCGGCGCTTTCCAGGCCGTGCTCATAGCCAAGATACAGGCGCGAGGAAAGCTGCTTGCCGACCTTGACGATGCGTTCCTGCAGCGTGTCGTCCGTGGTTCCGACCGAGAAGGTGTCCAGTCCGAAGGCACTGGCAATGCGCGATTGCACGCCTGCTGCTGCACCGCGCGTCAGCAGCGAGGCGGCTGCTTCCTGCAGCGAGCCGATATCCTCGGCCCCTGCATTGGCCAGGCTGCGTCCGAGCACCAGCCAAGCGAGTTTTTCCGCATCGGGAACGGCCGGTTCGGAAACCAGCGTCACGCGTGGGGCCAGCACCGTTCCTTGCACCGAGACCCCGGCCTCGACTTCCTGGCCGCGACGCATTGCGAGGATGTCCAGCGCCGGGTTGTTCAGCGCCCCGTTGAAACGCACCGCTCCCTGCTCAATCGCCAGTTCCCGCCCGTAGGCGCTGAAGGTGCCCTTCGACACGCGCAGGGTGCCTACGGCTTGCAACGGTTCGCCGGCATCGCTCAATAGCCGGACTTGTCCGCCGAGCACGGCATCCAGGCCCCGGCCCCGCACCACCACGCCATTGCCAAGTCGGACCTGGATGTCCATGGCCAGGGCTGTGGCTCGCGCCTGTTCCTGGTCGTCGCGGCCGACGATGACGACGTCTTCGCCCAAAGTTGGCCGGTCAGCGGTGCCGATATCGAAGAAACCCGAATCGACGCTGAAGCTGCCGACGGCACTGCTCCTGGCGTCGCGCCATTCCAGCCTGGTCTTTCCACTCAGGACCAGACGCCGGTCGGGACGATTCAGGACGGCGAATTGTTCGGCTTGCAGCATCAGGTCCGCGACCGGGTTGCGACCGAAGTCGATCGGCCCAGCCAGGTGTAGTCGTCCCTGCGCGCCCTCGAACTCAAGCGCGCGCAGATTCAGCCGTTCGCCGCTGAATTCGCTGTCGAGCCGGCCCCGGCGCAGGTCCAGCCCAAGTTCTGCGTGGGCGAACTGCAATGCCTCGCCGTGTATGCGGCCGCTGATGGCGGGCTGCGCGACACTGCCGCCGACGCTGACGTCCCCCTTCAGGCGGCCATCGGTGCGCAGAATCGGATCGATCAGGGCGCCGACCCAGGCCAGCGACGGCATGTCGAGCCGGGCACGGCCGGAGAGCGGGGCATGATCGGGCAGCGCAAGCGCATTGGTGCCGTCGCCCAGTTGGGTGCTGGCGTCCAGGGCAATGGTGCCCAGGCGCTCGCCGGCAGCCTCGAAATCGAGAGCGATGCGGCCGCCATCTGCCTGGACGTTGGCGCGCAGGGCGCCGAGCCCTAGCGCAACGGGGGCGGCGCCGAGCACGGTGATGTCGCCGCGGTCGCGCTGCAGGCGCAGGAAGCCGTTCAGCTCCTCGCGGTAGCGCAAATCCCATTCGCCGCTCAGTTGCATATCCGTGTTCAGACGGCCGGCGACGGCCGACGGCGGCAGCAATTGGCCGAGCTGGAGTTGCACGATGCGTCCGCGCGTCTCGATCCCGTCCTGGTCGCGCACCAGTCGCTCCAGCGCCAGTCGTCCGCCTTCCAGATCGA
>DATBUE010000115.1:0-9354 GCA_036516375.1 Noviherbaspirillum sp.
CCAGTTGTTCGGTGATCGCGGTCTTTTGCGCCTGCACCGAGGCCAGGGTGTCCTCGGCGGTCAGCACCGCGAAGTAGGCTTCGGACACGCGCAGGATCAGGTCTTGCCGGGCTTGCGCGAACAGGGCTTCGCTGGCGGCGACGGAGAGCTTGCCTTGCTGATAGGCCTGCCAGTTCGCCATCCGGAACAAGGGCTGACTGAGCGCGATTTCATACCTGTTCGCGTCGACTGAAGAACTTGCTCCGGGCAACTCGGTGCGGCTGCGGTCGCCGCTCACACCCACCACCGGCAGCAAGCCGGCGCGACCCTGCACCCCCCGTTCCTGTCCCGCTTCCAGCGCTGCACGCGCCGCCGCGAACTGCGCGTCGTTGCTGCGTGCTTCCTGGTACACCTGCATGAGGTCCAGCGCGAAGACGGGCATGGACAGGAAGCCGCCGGCAAACAAAGCGGCGAGGACGGTTTTGCGCATCAGGGTCTCCGTGGAGGATCAGTAAGTCGGCATTGCGTTGTCGACCTGCAGCGCCCAGGCATGCACGCCGCCGGTCAGGTTCGTCACTTCGGTAAAGCCATTGCGCTCGAGGTAGGCGGCCACCTGCAGGCTGCGTGCGCCGTGGTGGCAGACGCACACGACCGGTGCTTCTTCCTCCAGTTCGTCGAGCCGGGCCGGCACGGTATGCATCGGCATCGGCAGCGAACCTGCGATGTGGCAGGTTTCGAATTCCCACGGCTCGCGCACATCGAGGAGAACCGGTCGCGGGCGCGCGGGATCCGCAAGCCAGGCCGCCAGTTCGGGCGCGGTGACAGTGTGCATGGTTTGCCTCAGAACGAGAAGCGTGGCGGCAACATTGCGTTGCGCAGTGGCTTCACATCGGTTTCGAAGATGGTGACCGTATCCCAGGTGTTGTCCGATTTGCGGGTAACGATTTGCGCGGACATGACTGGCGGAGTGCCCACGATGGCGAACAGGCGACCGCCCGGTGCGAGCTGCTGTAGAAATGCGTCGGGCAACACCGGCAGCGAGCCGGAAATGACGATCACGTCATAAGGTTGCTGGTCGCCCGCTGCCCAGCCGCGCGCGCCGTCGCCCAGAACGACATCGACGTTCTGCACACCGTAGGCGGCCAGATTTGTTGCAGCAAGATCGCGCAGCACGGGGTCGATGTCTACGGTCGTCACATGCCTGGCCTGATGCGCCAGCAGGGCAGCCATGTAGCCGGAGCCCGCGCCGATTTCCAGTACGCGCTCGTTCTTTTTCGGCGCCACTTCCTGCAGGATGCGCGCTTCCATCTTTGGCGCGAACATGTGCTCGCCGTTCGGCAGTGGGACTTCTGTATCTACGAAGGCGAGGCTCTGGTAGGCGGCAGGCACGAAGGCTTCGCGCTTGACGGTGACCAACAGATCAAGCACGTCGGCATCGAGCACGTTCCAGGTGCGGATCTGTTGCTCGATCATGTTGAAACGGGCTTTTTCGATGTTCATTTCGCGAATGGCAGGAGGGTGTGAGAAGGTCGCAATTTTATCAAAGCGACCGTGCGTTTTTGCTCTGGGGAACGGGGCTTTTTCGAGAGTGACATGTCACTTCTGCAAGCCGTGCAGGAAAAGGTCGAGGAAGCTGTCCAGATAGGTGTGGGGATCGAGTGCTTCCTTGCGGCAGGCATTGAAGGAATGTTTCCACAGCATCAGCATCAGAACCGGCGCACATACGACGTTCATTGTCTGTTCGACATCCACGCGGCGGAATTCGCCGGACTGCATGCCGCGTTCGAGGATTTGGCCGATGATCTGCTGGCCGCGCATGATCACTTCGTCATGGTAGTACTGCGCCACTTCCGGGAAGTTGTTGGCCTCGGCCATCATCAGCTTGGTGATGCCGGACAGCCTGGTGTTGCCCAGTCGTTCCCACCATTGCCGCACGAACTCGCGCAGCATGTCCGCGCTGGAGCCGGTGAACTGACCGAACAGGGTCTCCGCCTCACCCAGGATCGGCAGGACGTTCTCGCGGATCACGGCCTTGAACAATTCTTCCTTGCTGGTGAAGTACAGGTAGAGCGTGCCTTTGGAAACCCCGGCGCGTGCGGCGACATCGTCGAGTCGGGTCGCGGCATAGCCGCGCTCCACGAAGAGGTCCAGTGCGGCCTCCAGCAATTCCTGCGGACGCGCTTCCTTGCGGCGGGTCCAGCGTTTCTTGAGGGGGCAATTCATGCGTGGGGAAGTAACTTACTCATTGGTCAGGAATGTACGGGGGGTGGGAGCGAGCGTCAAGCGGGGTGTTTGGAAAGGGAGTTGGCTTCGTGATGGCGCTTGGATTTGCGCCAGCCGGATGCTGCCTGCTGGAACAAGCTTACCGGTACAGAAGTTGCAGAGCGTCGTCAGGTTCCCTCCCCCTTTCAGGGGGAGGGTTAGGGAGGGGGTGCTGAGCTTGAGCACATGACTGTGTTTGCGCGGTCTCCCTACCCCTTACGCGGGCCGCCCCATCCCAACCTTCCCCCTGAGCGGGGGAAGGAGCAGAGCAGGGAAATTCAATCCGGGAGTCATAGTATTCGAGGGATTTTCATTGAGATCGGAAGGTACAATCGCCGTTCTCTTTGATTGGTCCAAGTGTTCAGTCCGGCACCACGCTTTGTAATCTCACCATGCGCGGCGCTGTGCCGACTCCGCCACAACCGATGAATCAAGCAAGCATGACCATGAGCTGCCGAAGCGGATGCGGCGCCTGCTGCATCTCGCCTTCCATCTCCTCACCCATTCCAGGCATGCCGAACGGAAAGCCTGCCGGCGTGCCTTGCGTCCAGCTCGATGCAGTCCTTGGCTGCATGATCTTCGGCAAACCGGAACGGCCGACGGTGTGCCAGAGTCTACAACCGTCAAACGAGATGTGCGGGACCTCGCGCGAGCATGCGCTGCTGTACCTGGCGCGGCTGGAACGCCTGACATCTGCATAACCATTGACAAGGAATGGCATGAATACACGTCGATTCGCACTCAGTGCCTTGCTTGCGATCCCGGTTTTCCTCGCGTCCTGCGCCAGCCTGCTCGGGCCGCGCCAGGTCGAGATTCCGGTGGAACGCCTGCAGCAAGCCTTGAGCGTGCGCTTTCCCTTCAATAACCGTTACCTGGAGCTGCTCGACGTACGCATCACCAATCCACGCGTGGCGCTGCAACCAGAGAGCAACCGCATCCTGACCACGATGGATGCTGCGGTCTCGCCTCCCTTCCTGAAAAAATCATGGACCGGCAACCTCGCCATCTCGGGGCAGCTGCGCTTCGATGCCGCGCGCAATGCCCTGGTCCTGGCCGAGCCGCGCGTGGAGACGTTCGACGTGGCCGGGCTGGACCCCTTGTATGCGAACCAGATCCGGCGTGTGAGCAGCCTGCTGGCAGAACAAATGCTGGAGAACGTACCGCTCTACACCTTCTCGCCCGAGCAGTTCCGTCGCGCCGGCACCACCTTCAACCCGACCAACATCACCACGCGCGCCAACAGCCTCGTGGTAACCTTCGAGCCCGCGCGCTAGAAGCCTTTCACTCTTGGCCTGCATGTGAAGCCGGCTCGCCGCCTTCACGCTTGCCCGCTACCGTCCCAGTGTCGATCGCGCCCTTGCGGTCGACTGCTTGCGTAGCGCGCGTTCGCTCAGCACACCCATGTCCTCTACGCTCGACCAGCGCGCGCTGCACATACTCGAAACCGTGTTCGGCTATCCCGCCTTTCGCGGACAACAGGCTGACATCATTCGCCAGGTCGCCAATGGCGGCGACGCGCTGGTGCTGATGCCCACCGGTGGCGGCAAGTCGCTGTGCTACCAGATTCCGGCCTTGTTGCGCGAGGGCGTCGGCGTGGTCGTGTCGCCGCTGATCGCATTGATGCAGGATCAGGTCGATGCGCTGGCCGAGGTCGGCGTGCGCGCTGCCTTCCTGAATTCCACGCAGAGCTTCGAGGAAGCAATGCGCGTCGAACGCGCAATGCGGCGCGGCGAGCTTGATCTTGTCTATGTAGCACCCGAACGGTTGATGACGCCGCGCTGCCTGGAGTTGCTCGAATCCTCGCGCCTGGCGCTGTTCGCAATCGACGAAGCGCATTGCGTATCGCAGTGGGGACATGACTTCCGTCCCGAATACATCAAGCTGTCCATCCTGCACGAACGCTTTCCGGACGTGCCGCGCATCGCCCTGACTGCCACCGCTGACCCGCAAACCCGTGCCGAAATCGTGCGTCGCCTGCAGCTGGAAGAAGCGGCGCAATTCGTCTCTTCCTTCGACCGGCCCAACATCCGCTACCAGATCGTCGAGAAGAGCAACGGCCGGAACCAGGTGCTCGAATTCATCCGCGCCGAACACGGGGGCGAAGCCGGCATCGTGTACTGCCTGTCGCGCAAGAAGGTCGAGGAAACCGCGCAGTTCTTGTGCGAGCACGGCATTGATGCGCTGCCTTACCACGCAGGTATGGAGCTGCGCGAACGCACGGCGAACCAGGCGCGCTTCCTGCGCGAGGACGGCATCGTGATGGTCGCGACGATCGCGTTCGGCATGGGCATCGACAAGCCCGATGTGCGCTTCGTCGCCCACCTCGACCTGCCCAAGAGCATGGAAGGCTATTACCAGGAAACCGGGCGCGCCGGCCGCGACGGCTTGCCGGCCGAGGCGTGGATGGCTTATGGCTTGCAGGACGTGGTGCAGCAGCGGCGCATGATCGACGAGTCGGAGGCCGACGACAATTTCAAGCGCGTGCAAGGCGCCAAGCTCGATGCGATGCTCGGCCTGTGCGAAACCCTGTCCTGCCGACGCGTGCGCTTGCTCGAATATTTCGGCCAGGCGTCCACGCCCTGCGGCAATTGCGACAACTGCCTGAACCCGCCGCAAGCCTTCGACGGCACGCTGGCGATGCAGAAGTTGCTGTCGGCGATCTACCGCGTCGAGCAGCGCTTCGGTGCCGGCCATGTGCTGGACGTGTTGCGCGGGGTCGATTCGGAAAAAATCCGGCAGTGGCGCCACGACAAACTCTCCACCTTCGGCGTAGGCAGCGATGTGAGCGAGGCAGAGTGGCGTGCGATCCTGCGTCAGGCGATTGCGCTCGGGCTGGTGGAAGTCGATCACGATGCGTATGGGGCGCTGAAGCTGACCGAGCTGGCGCGTCCGGTGTTGCGCGGCGAGCAAACCGTGCAGTTGCGTCAGTACCGCAAGCCGGTCAAGTCGCGCCGCGAGGCGCCGCGCAGGAAGGCTGTTGCGGAAACCGGTTTGTCAGGCGCCGAGCAGATCGTGTTCGAGCAATTGCGCGCCTGGCGTGCGGAGACCGCGCGCAAGCACAACGTGCCGGCTTACGTGATCTTCCATGATGCGACGATGCGCGAGATTGCTCGCATCCGGCCCGCTTCGCTGAACGACTTGCGCGGCGTATCCGGCGTGGGCGAGAAGAAGCTGGAGACTTACGGGAAAGAGATCGTGGCGCTGGTGGCGGCGATCGAGGCGTGAGACGAATCGCCGTGCCGCGCATCGTGTTGGCCGGATTACTTCTTGCGGAACACCAGATCCCACACGCCATGTCCGAGCTTCAATCCGCGTTTCTCGAACTTGGTGACCGGCCGGTAGTCGGGACGCGGCGCGTAGCCTTGTGCCGTGTTTTCCAGCGTCGGTTCTGCTGACAGCACTTCCAGCATCTGTTCCGCATATTCCTGCCAGTCTGTAGCGCAATGCAGATAGCCGCCGGGCGCGATGCGCGAGGCCAGCAACTGCACGAACGGGCCCTGAATCAGGCGCCGCTTGTTGTGCCGCGCCTTGTGCCAGGGATCGGGGAAGAACACGTGCACTCCGGCCAGCGAGTCCGGACGAACCATGTGCGTGACGACTTCGACCGCGTCGTGCTGAATGATGCGCAAATTCCCCAGTTCCTGTTCGCCGATCAGCTTCAGCAGGCTGCCCACGCCCGGCGTATGCACTTCGACGCCGACGAAATTCTTCTCCGGCATGCCAGCTGCAATCTGTGCCGTGGTGTCGCCCATGCCGAAACCGATTTCGAGGATCGTCGGTGCTGCGCGTTCGAAAGCCGTATCGAAATCGAAAGCCTCTTTCGCATACGGAATCAAGAAACGCGGACCCAGCGTCTCCAGCGCGCGTGCCTGCGCGGTCGACAAGCGGCCCGCGCGGGTGACGAAGCTGCGGATGCGCCGCTCGGTCGGGTCGTACAGCATGGTTTTCTCGTCGTGGCCGGGGGAGGGGGAATCGCTCATCTTGCGGAGGAATGCAGAAATCTGGAAGGCGAAAAAAAAGCACCTTGCGGTGCCGGATGACCTGGAGCGGGTGAAGGGAATCGAACCCTCGTCGTAAGCTTGGGAAGCTTCTGCTCTACCATTGAGCTACACCCGCGAAAGGCAGCGATTATACGGTGCAAGCGCCCGCGCGGTCGAGCGCTGCATGCAGTGAGAGGTCTTTCGGACCGCTCAAGCGCGTTCCGAAAGGACCGCGGCTTGTTCGCGCGCGACGACGACCTTGATCTTGACCTTGGCCCAGACTTCGTCGTTCTGGTTGAAGCCGGTAAATCCGAAAGTTACGACACCGCTGGTTTCATCGCGTTCGCGCTTTTCCAATACCTCCACTTCGGAGCGAATCCTGTCCCCCGGGAAGACGGGCGCCGTCCAGCGCACATCGATGCCGAGCCCGCCCAGCATGTCTTCCTCCAGCAAGCCCAATCGCACCCATTCGCGGTTGGAGACGACTACCGTGTGCATGCCGGAAGCGACGATGGAGCCGAACAGGCTCTTTTCTGCTTTCTCGATATCGGTGTGGTAGTAGTGCGGATCGTAGGTGCTGGCGAACTGGAGAATCTCTTCCAGCTGCATCAGATAAGGCGCGGTGTGGAATCTGGCGCCGACTTCGAACTGTTCGAACTTCATGCCTGCCTCCGTTGCAAAATTGGCAATTAATTTAACATGAAGTAGAAAAAAAGATAACCAATAGTGCAATCGAGAAGCTTGGCTGCGGGGATTACAGGTTCGCTTGAACCAGTTGTTCGACCAGTTCTTCAACCAGATAGCGTTGAGCGGGGGCCAGGGACTGGATTTTGCGCGCCAGTGTCAGCGCGGCTTGCGAGGGCTTGTCATCTCCTGCCGCTGCAGGCGATGACGCGACGTAGGGAACGACCGCTTGTTCCACTCCGTCGGCCATGGGCGGCGGGCCATAGTGCAGCCAATGAACACTCACGTTCAGCCATTCTGCGAGCGTTGCGAGCTTGTCGGCGGTCGGGATGGTGCGGCCGCTCAGCCACTTGTGAGCAGTCTGGGCCGAGATTGCGGCACCGCGGTAACGCAGATTGAAACGCAGTGCGAGATCGGTAGGACCGGTGACAGGTTCCCCACTTCGACGCAGGGCCAAGGCCAGGCGGCGCGAAAATGCGGTTTTTTCTTCTTGTGTGGGCATGCCGGGATTCTGCGTCCGGTCCAACTGCCGCACGTCAACCTGATGGGCTAAAACTAGCCTATTCGGTTTAAATTATCGCCCGTCTGGGCTAAGATCGCTGATCCTTGGTTTTGCGTCGGTGGTCAACCATGTGCGAATCTCATGAAGGCGGATTTCGGCTGCGGCAGGTACACGAGCTCCACGCCCTTAAACGAAGGGGCCCCGGATATCAGGACATCCTGCTGTGTCTGGTGATTCCGCTGCTGATTCCGCTCGGTTTTCTGTTCGTCGTGGCCGGTCTGATCTTGCGCTTGCGGGCGCTGGGCAATGCGAGGAGCAAGCATGCCCGTGCCTACTGGGCGTTAGGCGCGCTCGCATGCCTGCTCTGTTCCTACGCGGTGCTGCTGTTGACGCTGCTTGCTGCCGATGGCTTGCTGGGCCATCCATGGGAGGTGAGCAGCCGCTGGCCGGCATTGGCGCGCGTCTGGTTGGAGTCGGATGAGGCGGCGTTGCTGTTGCTGCTGGATGTGATCGCGACCTTGCTGCTGGCGTTGGGGGCGAGTACTGCGGCCCGCTGGTTTGGATATGTGGACGAGGCCAATGTCTGGCATCCGCCACGCCGCTTGCGCCCGCCCGGTGCGAAAAGGCGGACCGGTCTGGGGCAGCGCCGGGGCTAGAGCGGATTCGTCCTGACCAGCTCGCCGATGCCGGACGGCTTGCCCGCCCGCGGTACTGCGTTGAGGCCCCTTGCCATGGCACCCTCCATGTAGCGTTGCCGCGCCTTGTCCCGCGGGCAATCCGCCTCGGCCTCGTCTGAGCCAGTCAGGGCGAATCCGCTCTAGCGACTGCTGCGACCTGTGTGGGCCGTGGTGGCAGCATTCCCGGTCCGTGTAAGGTGGACTTCCATGTCCGTTTCTGCTTCCGTTTCTGCTTCTCCGGCGCGCATTGCGGTGAGCGAACGTGGGGTTCCTGCCGGCGTGTGACTGGCATGGATCAGCTTGCTGATCGCCACCAGATTGCCGGAATAGCTTGCAGCCAGCCGCTCGATGGCGGCGGCGAGTTCCTCGCGTACCGGACGGTAGCAATACATTCCCTGCACGACGGCCGCCACGCCGCGCGCATGCAGCGCCTCCAGCAGCGTACGGGCGGCGGCTTCGGTCTGGTACAGGCGGCGCGCCAGTTGCGCCGCGTGCCAGTGACTATCCGGCTGGCGGCGCAGCAGCAGCAGCGCTTCGAGGTAGGGTACCGAGGGAATGTGCGCGAGGATGAACTGGCGTACGTCTTCGGGAATAGGGTTGCGCTTCATCGTGCTTCCTGTCCTCCGACGCAAGCCGCTATCCAGTTGCGCGCATCGGCCTCGCGCAGCCCGCGCAGCAAGCGGTCGAGCAGCAGCACGATGTCGAGTCTGCGGTTCAGGTAGTAGCGCGCCGCGGTCTCTTCGCTGGGGCCGATGCGAATGCCGAGGATGTCCGGATGCGCGAGACGAAACACGTCCTCGTCGGTGACATCGTCGCCAAGGTAGAGCGCGCGGCGCGCGCCGCTGGCCTGTATCAACGCCTGCAAGGCGTGGCCCTTGTCCATTGCATCCTGCGGCAGCACATTGAACACGCATTTTCCGGCCACCAGGCGTGCGGCCGGCTGCAGCGTTTCGAGCACGTCGCGCAGGCGCGCTTCGGCGGCATGCTGGTCGCGCGCGAGCCGATAGTGCAGCGACAGCGAATAGGTCTTGTCTTCGATCCAGATGTTGGGATCGAAGCGGCTGTCGTCACTCAACATCGGCTCCAGCGCCGCCTTCCATTCGCGGCACAGGGCGGCGTGCGCCGCCGCATGCGCTTCCATGCCCGGCGTGCCTTCCTGCCCGTGATTGCCGATCAGGTAATCGGGCGTGAAGCCGAGCTTCTCGCGGATGTCGGCCACTGCGCGCCCGGTGATGACAGCGATCGGCGCGAGGGTTTGCAGTTCTTGCAG
>DATBUE010000116.1:0-4748 GCA_036516375.1 Noviherbaspirillum sp.
CACCAAGGCCGGGCGCGACAGGCGCTTTTCGTAGCCGGGTCGCAGACGCCGCGGCGTGATTGTGTAATCCACCGTGCAGGCCAGGGCCGCAACCGTGGCGGCACCCCCTACGGCCGGCAGCAAGGCACGCTGCTCGCCCAGCTTGCCGAACCACTTTTCGTACAGCACTGCCCACAGCGTGGCCGAGGCGTGATGGATCGCATAGCCGATCCCGGTGTAGCGCAGGCTCAAATCATCCTGACGCGCAGCCCGCTCGCCCCAGATCCAGTGACTGATGGCATTGGTCGGCGCAGGAACCGACTTGTTTTCCCGATTGCCGCAGGCGGCCAGCGCAGCGGTCGAAGTGAGGCTGGCGACCGCACCGGACAACGCCCCGTCGCGCAAGGCTTGCAACCAATCTTTCATGTTTCCTCCCGTTCCAGCTCTCACTGTTTCCTACCCGCCTTGCGGTCGACTGCAGGCTTGCAATCCCGAGCGAGTATTGTTCTGATGAACTCCCGTTGCGCCGGCGCAGTCGTATTTATGCGTGCGGCGTCGCTGGTCGTTTTGAACGCGCCGCCCCGGCGGCAGTTCCCTTTCTTCAAGATTGCCGATACAAGGTCTGATCCATGCTTGTACTGCTTACCGGAGCCAGCGGCTTCATCGGGCGTCACCTGTTGCGTGCGCTGCTGGCGCAGGGACATACCGTGCGTTGCGCCGTGCGCAATCCCGAGCGCATGCGCGCTTCATTCGCCGGCGCCCGCGTCGAGGCCGTGCATGCCGATTTCGTGCGCGACCTCGAGCCGGAGGCGTGGATGGCGCGGCTGCAGAACGTGGATGTGGTGATCAATGCGGTCGGCATCCTGCGTGAGCAGGGCGACCAGAGCTTCGATGCCTTGCATGCGCGGGCACCGTGCGCGTTGTTCCAGGCGGCCGCTGCTGCCGGCGTGCACTTCGTCGTGCAGATTTCCGCGCTCGGCGCGGATGAAGCGGCGCGTAGCGGCTACCACCTGAGCAAGAAGCGCGCGGACGACTGCTTGGCGGCGCTGCCGTTGAAATCCGTGATCGTGCAACCTTCGGTCGTGTTTGGCGTCGACGGCAGCAGCGCGCGCCTGTTTTCCATGCTGGCCAGCCTGCCGCTGATCGGCTTGCCGGGGGGCGGCAGGCAGCAGATCCAGCCGGTACATATCGATGACCTGTGCCAAGGCGTGCTGGCGTTGATTGACCAAGTGCATCGAGCGGATGAGGAGCGGCCGGTGCTGGCAGTGAGTTCGGACGCGATACCGAATCTGACCGAGGCGGGGGAGTTTCAATCGCCTGCGCCAGCGGCACCGCGCTTGGCCATGGTCGGCCCGCAGGCCTTGACGCTGCGCGACTACCTGGCCCAACTGCGTTCCTTGCTCGGCCTCGGTCGTGCGCTCTTCGTGCCGATTCCCCAAGCTTTCGTCAGACTGGGCGCGAGCATTGCCGCACGCCTGCCCGGTTCGCTGCTGGACCATGAAACGCTGGACATGCTGGAACGCGGCAATGCGGCTGATCCAGCGCCATTTGCGCGTGTGCTCAGCCGCTCCCCACGTTCGGTGCAGGATTTTCTTACGCATCAAGAAGCGAGCTCGCTATCTACCCGTGCGCGGCTCGACTGGCTGCTGCCGCTGCTGCGCGTGGCCCTGGCACTGGTCTGGATCGTCACCGGCATCGTCTCGCTCGGCGTGTATCCGGTCGAGGACAGCTATGCCCTGCTGGCGCGCACCGGCATCACCGGTGCACTGGCGCCGCTGGCGTTGTACGGCGCGGCGCTGCTGGATCTGGCGATCGGCATCGGCATTCTCGCGCTCAAGCGCAGGCGCTGGCTTTGGTACGCGCAGATGGTCCTGATCGCCGGCTACACGGTGATCATCTCGCTACGCCTGCCCGAATTCTGGCTGCACCCCTACGGGCCGATACTGAAAAACCTGCCGATGCTGGCTGCGATCTGGCTGATGGCCGAGCTGGATGGGCGGCGCAACTGAAAGGAAAGCGATGGATTACCTGATCGTGAAGTGGCTGCATGTGCTGTCCTCGACCATCCTGTTCGGCACAGGTATCGGCTCGGCTTTCTACATGCTCACCGCCACGCTGCAGCGCGATGCGCGCGTGGTGGCCGCGGTCGCGCGCAATGTGGTGCTGGCCGACTGGCTGTTCACGACGCCGACCGTGGTGCTGCAACCGCTGACCGGCATCTATCTGATGTACCTGACCGGCATGCCGATGAGCACGCGCTGGATCGCGTGGTCGCTCGGACTGTATGCCTTGGCCGTGGCGTGCTGGCTGCCGGTGGTGTGGTTGCAGATCAGGCTCAAGCAACTTGCTCGTGCGGCGGCTGAACGCAATGCGCCGCTGGATGCGCAGTACTGGCGCTACTTCCGCTTCTGGTTCGCGCTCGGCGTGCCGGCCTTCTTCGCCTTTGTCGCGGTGTTCTACCTGATGGTGGTCAAGCCGATGTGAGCTCGCCACGGCGATGCACGCAGCGCCCGGCGCTGTAGGTGGCCGCTACCGTGCGGTCGTCACCGAGCAGGGCCAGCGCGAACAGTAGTTCTTCCAGGTTCTCGCAGCGGTCCGTGCGCCGCGCCAGCAAGGGTGTGGCATGCGGATCAAGCACGATGAAGTCCGCTTCGTTGCCTGCGGCGAAACAGCCTATCGTCCCTTCCAGTTGCATCGCGCGCGCCCCGCCAAGAGTGGCGAGATAGAACATCCGCAGCGCTGGCAAATGCGTGCCGCCCATGCGCGCAACCTTATACAGCTCGTTCATCGTCTGCAGCATCGAGAACGACGTGCCGCCGCCGACATCGGTAGCCATCGCCAGCGGCACATGCAGCGCATCGGCACGTTCGAAATCGAAGAGGCCGCTGCCGAGGAATAAATTCGAAGTCGGACAGATCGAGGCGGCCGATTGCGTTTCGTGCATGCGGCGCCGGTCGTGATCGTCGAGCCAGATGCAGTGCGCGTACATTGCGCGCGGGCGCATCAAGCCATAGCTGTCGTACACATCGAGATAGCTGCGTGAATCTGGAAACAACGTTTTCACCCACTCCACTTCGTCGGTGTTTTCCGCGACGTGGGTCTGGATGAATGTGTCCGGGTAGCGCAGCGCGAGTTCCCCGGTCAGACGCAACTGGGCTTCGGTTGAGGTCGGCGCAAAGCGCGGCGTGAGCGCATACAGTTGCCGCCCGCGCTTGTGCCATTTTTTGATGAGCGCCTCGCTGTCGCGCGCGCCCTGTTCGGCTTCGTCGCGCAGGAAGTCCGGGCTGTTTCGATCCATCATCACCTTGCCGGCCACCATGCGCAGATTGCGCTTTTCGCTTTCGGCGAAAAAAGTTTCCACCGATTGCGGATGCACGGTGCAATAGACCATCGCGGTCGTGGTCCCGCAGCGCAGCAGCTCGTCGAGGAAGAAGCGTGCGACGTCCGTCGCGTGATCGAGATCGTCGAATTTGCTCTCGGTGGGGAAGGTGTAGGTTTCCAGCCAGGGCAGCAGACCGGACGCCGGCGAGGCGATCATGTCGGTCTGCGGGTAGTGGATGTGGGTGTCGATGAAGCCAGGCACGATCAGCTTGCCGTGCAGGTCGTGAACAGTGGTGCCGGGCGGCAGCGTGGGCGCGAGCGCGGCGTAGTCGCCGGCGGCTTGCACCTTGCTGTCAGTGATGACCAGCAGCCCGTCCTCATGCCAGAGAGCGGCCTGTGCATCGAATGCGGGATCGGCACGAAAATGGAGGAGGCTGGCGCGCCAGGCTTCGGTGTGGGGTTTCATGTTCAGGCACGGTTTCGTAGATCCGGGCGCGCATTATCGGCTGCCTGTCGCGCCTGTGCTTCCCACACCTGCAACAGCTGCGCACATACGGATGCCGCAATCACGGCCGGCGTCTTGCCTTCGATGCGGGGCAAGCCGATCGGGCACACCATCTGTTGCAGACGTTCTTCCGCAATGCCGCGCGCGCGTAACCTTCGCTCGAACTGGATGCGCTTGGTGCGCGAACCGATCAAACCAAACCAGGTGAAACTGTCACGGCGCAGGATGGCTTCGGCCAGTTGCTGGTCGAGCGCGTGACTGTGCGTTATCACCAGGAAGCTTGCGCGGGCTTCGGCCTGTTCGATCACGGCTTGCGACGTGTCCGTGCATTCGATGCTTACGTTGGCCGGCACGGATTGCGGGAACTGATCTTCGCGCTCATCTATCCAGGTAATGCGGCAGGGAAGGTCGGCCAGCGCGCGTACCAGCGCCGCGCCGACATGGCCGGCACCGAACAGATAGAGGTGCGGCAGCGACGTCGTGCAGTGTTCTACGAGCCAGCGTCGGCCCTGTTCGTCCTGCATTACCTGGCATGCGTCCGACCGCGCCAGGTCCGGCAGCGCGACCGGCAGGTTTGCTGCCATGTCACTCGTGAGGATGAAATCCTCCTCGCTATCGAGCGGCACCAGGCGCCAAGTCGCAGCCTTCATTTCGGATTGACTCAAACGTTCCTGTTCGCGCGCAGTCAAGCGCTCGAAGGCAAGCCACACCACGCCGCCGCAGCACTGGCCCAGCGTCGGTCCGAGCGCAAAGCGTGTGAATTGCCGGCGCGGCAATCCTTCAACCAGCATCGCGCGCGCAGCAAGGCAAGCCTGCAGTTCGAGATGACCGCCGCCTATCGTGTCGAACTGCGTCGTCGCGCTCACGAGCATCTTTGCGCCCGGCTCGCGCGGTACCGAACCCTGTGCGACGGCGACGGTTACCAGCACGCAGGGGCCGGGTG
>DATBUE010000117.1:0-1941 GCA_036516375.1 Noviherbaspirillum sp.
GTTAGGCCGCTCAAATGACAGCGTCGCCACTGAGACAGAAGCTCGACTTGTCCAAGCGTCCGGACACGGCGCTTGACCCGGTCGTGGATTTGCTAATTGCCCATGGCAATCGCTTATCGGAGCCATATCGCTGGGGCTCTAATCCAACCGGATATTTCTGCCTGCTCGAGCAAGCCCTCGACTTGGAACTCGTCGAGTCCTATTTCGATCTTCCTGCAACAGTCACGCTCAATCGCAGACTTGGTATCGTCGATTATGGCCTTGGCACAGCAATCATCAGGCAGGCGTAACGGACCGCGGGGTGAATTAACACCCCAAGTGCAACACCCGTCGTAGCTCTTCGTACCGTTCGATTGGGGTCTGGTAGCCATAGCGCTTCCGGGGTCGTGTGTTGAGTTTATGGGCAAGCGCGTTGCAGTCGGCTTGTCGAAGCTTCGCCACTGAAGTCCGCTTGGGCACGTATTGGCGAAGCAAGCCGTTGAAGTTTTCATTGCTGCCGCGCTGCCATGGTCGGTGTGGGTAAGCGAAGTAGCTCTGCGTGCCGGTCGCTTCATCCAGTGCGCGGTAGCCATGGAACTCGGTGCCGTTGTCCCATGTGATCGTCTTGAACGGCAGGCCGCTGCCGGTGATCAGCTGCAAGGCTGCGCGATTCACCGCTGCCGTCGTGCGGTGCGCGAGCTTCGCCACCAAAGCCAGGCCGGTGCTGCGCTCGACCAGCGTCAGAAGGCAGGCCCGCTCGCCCGTCGCACCCATCACAGTGTCGCCTTCCCAGTGGCCGGGCTCGTCACGGCGCTCCACTGCCTCCGGGCGCGTGTCGATCATTGGCTTGCCCTGCAGGCGACCGCGTTTTTCCAGCCCCGCTGTGCGCTTGCGCCGTCGCTTGCGGCCGTGTCGCAGCCATCGCTTCAGCGTGCCGCCTGCCCGGACATCCGCCTGCACGTAGCGGTAGATCGTCATCGCGCTGATGCGCGCCGTGCCTGTCCTGGCCAGCTCGCCGGAAATCTGCTCGGGGCTCCATTGCTCGCCGGCCAGGAGCGCATCAATACGGGCGTAGAGCTCCGGGCCGTGCTGCTTCACCTGCCGCGAGCGGCGCCGCCGCCCGTTAGTGCGTTCCTGCGCCTTGCTCGGTCGGTAAGCGCCGTCGGTCGCGTGGCAGCGGTTGCGGGCGAGTTCGCGGCTGATCGTGCTGGCGGCACGGCCCAGCATCCGTCCAATGGCACGCACGCCCACGCCTTGGCGGTTCAATACGCCCACGGTGTATCGTTCCTGCTCGGTGAGCTGGTTGTACAGAAGCGATCTCCTCCTGCCCGAGGTATCGCCTTCAGTCTGCCCGCTCACCGTCTCGCTTTCAGGGGGGCTCGGGTGTTGCACTTACTTTGTGAACTCGCGAGGCCTAACAATTCGTCCAAGCCGACGCCGCTTCGCGGCGCGGCTTAACTCAGGTGTTAGGCATCTCAGGAGAGGTTAATGATTTCGGAAAAGACCGTTGAGCTGAATCTCACAACAGAATTCATTAACTGGTTGTCGCACCAGCACAACACGCCATATTTCGCTGTTGGGCCCACCCAGGCGCAGGAAGCGCAATGGGGCTTTGATGCAGGCATTTTCGGCAACGCCACTGGCGCACTCATCCAATACAAACGTGCTCATGTCAAAGGCACGATTTGGGAGTGGAAGCTCAATCGCACGAAGGCCCAAGACCAGCTTCGGCGGCTACAAAATCTTGAGGCTGCCGGCCATGCGGTCTTCTTTGCTTTTCCTTACTTCCATACCTTGACCGAAGTTCAATCACATCGACGCAGACTTCTGGTCCGGACCTTCTGGTTCAGGCCTTCGCAGATTCAGCCTACTGGCGGCCCCGATGGCCACCACGAGGTGCGCTTTGATTCAAGCACGAAGAAGTGGTCGGTGCATTCTGAGGAAGGCGCAGACATGCCTGAG
>DATBUE010000118.1:0-4122 GCA_036516375.1 Noviherbaspirillum sp.
CATCGTGCGCGAAGGCATGAAGTTCGTTGCCGCCGGCATGAACCCGATGGACCTGAAGCGCGGCATCTACAAGGCTGTTGCAGCCACCGTCGAAGAGCTGAAGAAGATCGCCAAGCCCTGCACCACTTCCAAGGAAATCGCCCAGGTCGGCTCGATCTCGGCCAACTCCGATTCCTCGATCGGCGAGCGTATCGCCGAAGCGATGGAAAAGGTCGGCAAGGAAGGCGTGATCACCGTTGAAGACGGCAAGTCGCTGCAGGATGAGCTCGACATCGTCGAAGGCATGCAGTTCGACCGTGGCTACCTGTCGCCCTACTTCATCAACAACCCGGACAAGCAAGTCGCCGTCCTGGAAAACCCGTTCGTCCTGCTGTTCGACAAGAAGATCTCGAACATCCGCGACCTGCTGCCGGTGCTGGAACAAGTCGCCAAGGCTTCCCGTCCGCTGCTGATCATCGCCGAAGACATCGAAGGCGAAGCGCTGGCTACCCTGGTTGTGAACAACATCCGCGGCATCCTGAAGACCTGCGCCGTCAAGGCTCCGGGCTTCGGTGACCGTCGCAAGGCCATGCTGGAAGACATCGCTGTCCTGACCGGCGGCCAAGTGATCGCTGAAGAAGTCGGCCTGACCCTGGAAAAGGTCACGCTGAACGATCTGGGCCAGGCTGCCCGCGTCGAAATCGGCAAGGAAAACACCACGATCATCGACGGCGCCGGCCAGGCTGCCGCCATCGAAGCGCGCGTCAAGCAAATCCGCGTGCAGATCGAAGAGTCCACTTCCGACTACGACCGTGAAAAGCTGCAAGAGCGCGTGGCCAAGCTGGCTGGCGGTGTTGCGGTAATCAAGGTTGGCGCTGCCACCGAAGTCGAAATGAAGGAAAAGAAGGCCCGTGTCGAAGACGCGCTGCACGCGACCCGTGCTGCCGTTGAAGAAGGCATCGTTCCCGGCGGCGGCGTGGCTTTGCTGCGTGCACGCGCCAACGTGCAAGGTCTGAAGGGCGACAACGCCGACCAGGAAGCCGGCATCAAGATCGTGCTGCGCGCGATCGAAGAGCCGCTGCGCATGATCGTGACCAACGCTGGCGAAGAAGCTTCGGTCGTCGTCAACAAGGTCAAGGAAGGCAAGGGCAACTTCGGCTACAACGCTGCAAACGGCGAGTACGGCGACATGGTCGAAATGGGCGTGCTGGACCCGGCCAAGGTGACCCGTTCGGCACTGCAGAACGCAGCCTCGATCGCTGGCCTGATGCTGACCACGGACTGCACCGTAGCCGAGCTGGTGGAAGACAAGCCGGCACCGGCAATGCCGGGTGGTATGGGCGGCATGGGTGGCATGGGCGGCATGGACATGATGTAAATGTCCGTTGCGAGCCTAGCTGCGGCTGGGCTCGCGCCCTGCATCACAATAAAAAACCCGCTTCGGCGGGTTTTTTATTGTCTACGTGATTTGCGGCAGGGCCTGCTAGCAGTCTGCTCTCGCGTTTACTCCGCCTCTTCATCCTCGTCGCCGGTCTGCGGCAAACCCAGCCTGACTGGCGGCTGATAGCTGGCCAGCAGCTCGATGCGGCTCTGCGGGGTTTCCAGGCTGATGCGTCCCAAGGCACCGCTGCGGTAGTCCTGCAGCAGTGTGTGCGCGCCTTTCTCGAAATCCAGCTCGCCGCCCTTCTGCCGGTAGCCACGCCGCGCCGCCACGCCTTCGACCACCGCCACGCCATCCATGCCCTCGGTCTTGAAGCCATAACGCGCCGCCAGCAGCTGCGGATAGCGCGCCAGCAGGACTTCGGCGAGGAAGGTCGCGACCTCTTCCTCGATCACGGCATTGACGCCGATGGCGTGACTGGCCGCGAGCATCAGGCCGTCGGTCGGATGCGCGATCTTCGGCCACATCATTCCGGGTGTATCGACCAGCACCATGTTGTTGCCCAAGTAGAGGCGTTGCTGGGCCTTGGTTACGGCCGGTTCGTCGCCGACTGCCGCGACCCGCTTCTTCAGCAGCGCATTCATCAGGGTCGATTTGCCGACGTTCGGTATGCCCATGATCATCATGCGCAATGGTTTGAGCGCGGTACCGCGGTGCGGCGCGATCTTCTGCGCGTGTCCCAGCACCTTGGCGACGTCGGCCGGCTTCTTGCAACTCAAGGCAATGGCGTACACGTCCTTCTGCGCGCCGTAGTAATCAAGCCAGGCTTTGGTGGCGGCGGGGTCGGCCAAATCGGCCTTGTTGAGCAGCTTCAGGCAAGGGCGCTGGCGATGCTTGCGCATCTCTTCGATCATCGGATTGGCACTGGCTTGCGGCACGCGTGCATCCAGCACTTCGATGACGAGATCGGTCTTTTCCATGGACTCGGCCGCTTTCTTGCGGGCCGCGTTCATGTGACCGGGGAACCATTGGATGGACATAGGAGGCTGACAGATTTGCGAGGCGCTATTCTACCCGCGCCCCTCGTGATGCCCGGTCACGTTGGCACTGCGTTCTCGCATAAAATCCAAGCCTTGCCTGCACGCAGGCGACGATATGGGACATGCATGTTCGCCAAGGTTCATCAAGCAGCACGACAGGTGGGCGAAGTCGTGGTCGGCAAGGAAGCGCAGATCCGCCAGTCCCTGGTTTGCCTGCTGGCCGGCGGCCACCTATTGATCGAAGACGTCCCTGGCGTCGGCAAGACCACGCTGGCGCATGCGTTGGCGATCTCGCTCGGACTGAAATTCAATCGCCTGCAATTCACCAGCGACTTGCTGCCGGCCGACGTGATCGGCATTTCGATTTTCGATCGCGAGAAGAATGGCTTTGTCTTCCATCCCGGCCCGGTGTTCACCCAGGTCCTGCTAGCCGACGAAATCAACCGCGCCACGCCGAAGACGCAATCGGCACTGCTGGAAGTGATGGAAGAGCGGCAGGTGACGGCCGAGGGTGTGACGCGCGCTTTGCCGCAACCCTACTTCGTCATCGCCACCCAGAACCCGGCACACCAGATCGGCACCTTCCAGTTGCCGGAATCGCAGCTCGACCGCTTCCTGATGTGCATCTCGCTCGGCTATCCGGACGCAGCTGCCGAACGCGCACTGCTGATGGGCGAGGACAGGCGCGCCATGCTGCGCGAA
This sequence comes from Noviherbaspirillum sp., assembly GCA_036516375.1. Classification (GTDB taxonomy): domain Bacteria; phylum Pseudomonadota; class Gammaproteobacteria; order Burkholderiales; family Burkholderiaceae_D; genus Noviherbaspirillum. Next base: position 3,103 of record DATBUE010000118.1, read on the forward strand.
CTGCCGACCGCGATGCAGCCGGAGGAACTGGTGCAGGCACAGGCGGCGCTGAAAGATATCCACGTTTCTGCCGCGCTGGTCGACTATGTGCAGGCGCTGACACAGGCTTCGCGCGCCAACGGTACATTTGCCGACGGCTTGAGTCCGCGCGCTGCCATCGCGCTGCTGCAGGCCGCACGTGCATGGGCGGCACTGGAAGGACGCAACCATGTGATTCCCGAGGATGTGCAGGCAGTGTTGGTACCGGTTGCAGCACATCGCCTGCGTCCGCTGAAGTCCGGCGTCAGTTCGGCACTGGGTAGTCGTGACCTGGTCCTGCAGCTGATGAAATCCGTGCCGGTGTGAAAGAACGGCTTTCCCTGTACGCGCGCATCGAGCATGGCGTGCGCAAGTACGCCAGCAAGTGGCTGTTTCGACTGCGCGGACCGGAGCCGGGCGAGATCTTCCTGCACCGGCGACGTGTCTTCATCGTGCCGACCCATCCCGGCCTGCTGTTCGGGGCGATGCTGGTCACGCTGTTCATCGGCTCGATCAACTACAACCTCTCGTTGGGCTTCGGCCTGACCTTCCTGTTGGCAGCGGTCGGCTTCATCGACATGCACCTGACCTTCCGCAACCTCGCGCACCTGCACCTGTCCGGCGGGCGAACCATGCCGGTCTTCGCCGGCGAGGAAGCGCAATTCGAACTGCATCTGACCAACCGCCGACGCCAGCCACGCTACGCGATCTGGCTCGATTTCGTGCATGAAGGCCGCGCGCCGGACACGGCACAGCCGGTGGACATTCCGGCCAATGCGACTGCGCGCGTCACGCTGGCCACGCGTGCACTTCGGCGCGGCTGGCTACCTGCACCGCGCGTGCGGCTGCAGACCCGGTTTCCACTCGGGCTCTTGCGTGCATGGAGCTACTGGCAGCCGGACACGCGCGTACTGGTCTATCCGCAACCGGAGGACGATGCCCCGCCGCTGCCTCTTGGAGCGGCGGAAGATAGCGAAGGACGCGGGCCCGGCGGCCAGGATG
>DATBUE010000119.1:0-17342 GCA_036516375.1 Noviherbaspirillum sp.
CTGCATCTGCAGGCGACGATCGAGGCCAATGCCGCCAAGATCAGTGCCGCTATGCAAGACAGCGTGCAACGCATCCTGGTCGACGGACCGGCCAAGAAGGACGCCGGAGAGTTGCAGGGGCGCACCGAGAACAACCGTACCGTCGTCTTCCCCGGCGGCCCGAATGCCGCGCGCCTGATCGGCCAGATGCTGGACGTTCGCATCACCCACACCTCGCCCTACTCGCTGCGGGGCGAACTTGTGCTCGCCCACTGAGTCCGAAGCAATAACAAAACTTCATCTTGAAGACAAAAATTCCTGCCCAGCCTCAACATTTCATTCCCGAACCGCTCGACAACCGGCGGCTCGCACATTTGTGCGGGCCGATGGACGAGAACCTGCGCCAGATCTCCGCGGCACTGGATGTGACCATCTTCCGCCGTGGCGATCGCTTCGTCGTCAACGGCGCCAACGCCGCGCGCGCAGTCGACTTGCTGGAAGGCTTCTACCAGATCGCCGATAACGCGATCTCGGTGGAGGACGTGCAATTGGCCCTGGTGGAACAGCGGGCCGAAGCCCAGCAACCCGCACAGAAGAAGGCACCGGCAAAGGCGGAGTCCGCACCAACGGATGAGGGGGCGGGGGAAAAGGAAACCGACGCGATCTCGCCGATCCTGAAGACGCGGCGCACCGACTTGCGCGGACGCACTCCGAACCAGAGCCAGTATCTGCGTGCAATCCTCGAGCACGATGTCAGCTTCGGCATCGGCCCCGCCGGCACCGGCAAGACTTATCTCGCGGTGGCCTGCGCGGTGGATGCGCTGGAGCGCGATGCGGTCAAGCGCATCGTGCTGACGCGCCCGGCGGTGGAAGCCGGCGAACGGCTCGGCTTTCTGCCGGGCGACCTGACGCAGAAGGTCGATCCTTACCTGCGCCCGCTCTACGACGCGTTGTACGACCTGCTCGGCTTCGACCGCACGCAGAAAATGTTCGAGAAGCAAGTCATCGAAATCGCGCCGCTGGCCTACATGCGCGGACGCACGCTGAACCACGCCTTCATCATCCTCGACGAAGCCCAGAACACGACGCCGGAACAGATGAAGATGTTCCTGACGCGCATCGGTTTCGGCAGCAAGGCGGTGGTGACCGGAGACGTGACGCAGATCGACTTGCAGCGCACGCAGAAGAGCGGCCTGGTCGATGCGATGCAGATCCTGAACAAGGTGCGGGGTATCGCCTTCACCCAGTTCACCAGCGCCGACGTCGTGCGTCACCCGCTAGTGGCACGCATCGTCGATGCCTACGAAGCCGCCACCGGCCCCAAGCGCCCCTCGCGCACCGCCTCGAACGGCAAATGAGCACGCCGCACAAGCTCGCGCTGTCGGTCCAGTATCCGGACCCACGCCTGAAAGCCCTCCTCACGCGCGCCAAGCTGCGGCGCTGGGTGCAGGCTGCGCTGTTTGCGCCAGCCGAATTGACGATCCGCTTCGTCGAAGCCGAGGAAGGGCGCACGCTGAACCGCGATTTCCGCGGCAAGGATTACGCCACCAATGTGCTGACCTTCGCCTACACCGAAGACGAAGAGGCGGAGACCACGCAAGCCGACATCATCCTGTGCACCGATGTGCTGGAACGCGAAGCGGCGGAACAGGGCAAGACCGTAGCCGCCCACGCGGCGCACCTGATCGTGCACGGCGTGCTGCATGCCCAGGGCTACGACCACGAAAGCGACGAGGAAGCCGCTGAGATGGAACAGCTGGAAATCGAAATCCTGGCGGCTCTGGGCGAAGCAAATCCTTACTCCACCGCCTAGGAGAGGAATGAGCGCCTTGCCGGGATTGCAATACCTCAAACCGGGTTTTGGGCGATGCGAGGTACCTGTTGTATCCTATGTCCTCCTTCATTACGGCTCCTCGCCACATGCATGATCACCCTTCGGGTGCCAGACTCTCTGACCCCAAACCCCAGCGCTCCCTGTTCGAACGACTGACTGCGCTAATTTCCCCCGAGCCGGAAAGCCGGCGCGAATTGCTGCACATCCTGCAGGACGCCCACGAGCGCGGCCTGATCGACGCAGACGCGCTGTCGATGATCGAAGGCGTGTTCCAGGTGTCCGACCTTTCGGCGCGCGACGTGATGGTGCCGCGCCCGCAAATGGATGTGATCGATCTCAACAAGCCGATCGATGAATGGATGCCGATGGTGCTGGAAACGGCGCACTCGCGCTTTCCAGCCGTTGAGGGCGACCGTGACAAGGTGGCCGGCATCCTGCTGGCGAAAGACTTGCTGCGTTACTACGCGGAGGAACATTTCGACGTGCGCGACATGTTGCGACCGGCCGTGTTCATCCCCGAATCCAAGCAATTGAACGTGCTGCTGCGCGACTTTCGTGCCAACCGCAACCACATGGCGATCGTGGTCGACGAATACGGCGGCACCGCCGGGCTGATCACGATCGAGGACGTGCTGGAACAGATCGTCGGCGACATCGAGGATGAATACGATTTCGACGAGGACGAGGACAACATCCTGCCGGTGCATGACGGCTCGCGCGGCTTGCGCTGGCGCGTGCGCGCGCTGACCGAGATTGCGCAGTTCAACGAGGCGCTCGGAACCGACTATTCCGACGACGACGTGGACACGATAGGAGGCCTGGTGGCTAATCATCTGTGTCGCATGCCGCACAAGGGCGACGTGTTCGACATCGCCCCGCTGCGCTTCGAAGTCTTGCGCGCCGACGCGCGTCAGGTGCATGTACTGCTGGTGGAAAAGTTGCCGGAGTCGGCAGACGCCGCCCCACAGGACGAGCATTGATCCCTGCTTGCGCCGCCCCCGTCGTCACCGTCATCGATCGCGCTGGACGGTTCGCGTGAATCCTGCTCGCCGCCTTTCCCTTGCCACCCTGATCGCACCGCTGGTCGCATTGGCGGCCGGCGCGTTCAACGTCTTCGCGTTCGCCCCGTTCGGCCTGTGGCCACTGCAGATCCTCACGCTGGCGCTGGTGTTCGCGCTGGTGCTGCGCGCTTCCAGCGCGCGCGCTGCGGCCTTGCTCGGGTGGGCCTATGGCACCGGCTGGTTGGTCGCCGGTGTGCACTGGCTCTACATCAGCATGCATCGTTATGGCGGCTTGCCCGGCTGGATGGCCATACTCGCGGTGCTGGCGCTGGGTATTACGCTCGGTCTCTTTGCGGCATTGGCCACCGGTGGCGCGCGCCGCCTGCAGATGCGGCTGCAGATCGGCCAGGTACCCATGCTCCTGCTGCTCTTGCCTGCCGCCTGGGCACTAGCCGAGTGGTCGCGTGGCTGGTTTCTGACCGGTTTTCCCTGGGTCGCGGGCGGCTACGCCCACAACATCGGCCCGCTGGCCGGATTCGCTCCGGTGGTCGGCGTTTATGGCCTGGGCTGGCTGGCGGCACTGATGGCCGGCGCACTGGCGCTGCTCGCCTCTCCGGGCGTGGGACGGTGGCGCTGGCTGGGGGTGGCGCTGGTGCTGACAATACCGGCCGCCGGGCTGGCCCTGCGCGGCACGGCGTGGACCACGCCGCACGGCGAGCCGATCACCGTGCGCCTGTTGCAGGGCAACGTGCCGCAAGACCTGAAGTTTCGTGCAGTCGATGCCACGCTGGACCTGTATACCGCACTGATCACGGCGTCGCCGGCGGATTTGATCGCCACGCCGGAAACCGCGATTCCGGTACTGTCCTCGCGCCTGCCGGATTCGTATTTCGCACATCTCGCCGGTTTCGCCGCGCACACCGACAGCCATCTCGCCATCGGCATTCCGTTCCACGTGCCCGAACAAGGCTATGCCAACAGCGTGCTCGCCTATGCACCCGACGGCAGCAGCCATCGCTACGACAAGCACCACCTAGTGCCCTTTGGCGAATTCATTCCTGTCGGAGCGGCCTGGTTCGTCAACATGATGCAGATTCCGCTGGGTGACTTCGCACGTGGCGAGCGCCTGCAGATGCCGTTCGCGGTGCGCGACCAGCAGGTCCTGCCCAACGTTTGCTATGAAGACTTGTTCGGCGAAGAAATCGCCGCCCAATTGCGCGCTGGCGCGGCCGAGGGACGCGAGCCGACCCTCCTGCTCAATGTCTCCAACATCGCCTGGTTCGGCGATTCGATCGCGGTGCCGCAGCACCTGCAGATTTCGCAGATGCGGGCGCTGGAACTCGGGCGGCCAATGCTGCGTGCGACCAATACCGGCGCCACCGCCGTGGTGCGCCCGGACGGCAGCGTGCAGGAACAGCTTGCGCCCTTCACCCGCGGCGTGCTGACTGCCGAAGTCCAGGGTTTTTCGGGTCTGACGCCTTATGCGCGCTTCGGCAATCTGCCAGTCGTCGTACTGGCCTTTGCGCTGCTCGGGGCGGCCTGCCTGATGGGGCGCAAGCGGTCGCCTGTGGCTGGCAAAAGCGGCTAAAATCTGGGCCTTTCGCCCATCCAATCCAGCGCCTGCGCCCGCGGCCTTTTGCGTCCGGACCCGCAGCAGCCGTCCCGAACATGCTCACATTCCAACAAATCATTCTGACGCTGCAAAAGTACTGGGATGCGCAAGGCTGCGCCCTGCTCCAGCCCTACGACATGGAGGTCGGCGCCGGCACCTCGCATACCGCGACCTTCCTGCGCGCAATCGGCCCCGAACCTTGGCGCGCCGCCTATGTGCAGCCCTCGCGCCGGCCCAAGGATGGCCGCTACGGCGAGAACCCGAACCGCATGCAGCACTACTACCAGTACCAGGTAGTGCTGAAGCCGGCACCGGAGAACATCCTCGACCTGTATCTCGGTTCGCTCGAAGCGCTCGGTTTCGACCTCAAGCAGAACGACGTGCGCTTCGTCGAGGACGACTGGGAAAACCCGACGCTGGGTGCCTGGGGCCTGGGTTGGGAAGTCTGGCTCAATGGCATGGAAGTCACGCAGTTCACCTATTTCCAGCAGGTCGGCGGGCTCGACTGCAAGCCGGTGCTGGGCGAGATCACCTACGGCATCGAGCGCCTGGCGATGTACCTGCAGGGCGTGGAGAACGTCTACGACCTGGTCTGGACCGAATGGGAAGAGCACGGCGTGACCAAGCGCCTGACCTACGGCGATGTGTTCCACCAGAACGAAGTCGAGCAATCGACCTTCAACTTCGAGCATTCGAATACCGAATTCCTGTTCTCGCTGTTCTCGAACTACGAAGCCGAGGCCAAGCGTCTGATGGAAGTGCCGCTGGCACTGCCGGCCTACGAAATGATCCTGAAGGCTGCGCACACCTTCAACCTGCTGGATGCGCGCGGCGCCATTTCCGTGACCGAGCGCGCAGCCTACATCGGGCGCATCCGCAACCTGTCGCGTGCAGTGGCCCAGGCCTACTTCGAATCGCGCGAGCGGCTCGGCTTCCCGATGTGCGGCGACGTGCGCGCGGCGGCCTGACTTCGAAGACCGCACGCACTTCCTGTCCCAGGCAAGCCAGCCACGCGTTGAATGTCGCTCCCGCGCAGGCGGGAGCCCACTCCTACCAAACCCAATTTCTTCCCGCCCGCGGGAATGACCAGCACAAAACATGAACCAGACCCTGCTCGTCGAACTGCTGACCGAAGAACTGCCGCCGAAGGCCCTCGCCAAACTGGGCGACGCCTTTGCCGCCGACATCCACGGCGCCCTGAAGGCCCGCGGCTTCCTCGAAGCGGACTCCGCCGCCACCATGTTCGCCACTCCGCGCCGGCTTGCGGTCTCGATCACTCAAGTGCGCGCGACCTCGCCGGACAAATCCATCCGCGAGAAGGTCCTGCCGGTCTCGGTGGCGCTGGACAAGGAAGGCAACCCGACGCCGCCGTTGGCCAAGAAGCTGGCCGCGCTCGGCTTCCCAGACCTGAAGATCGCCGACCTGGAACGCGCGTCCGATGGCAAGGCAGAGAGCTTCTTCCATACCTATACAGCGCCAGGCGCCCCGCTGCACACGGGCCTGCAAGCCGCGTTGGACGAAACCTTGGGCAAGTTGCCGATCCCGAAGGGGATGAGCTACCAGCGTCCCGATGGTGCGACCGTGCAGTTCGTGCGTCCGGCGCACAAGCTGATCGCCTTGCATGGCAGCGAGGTAGTGCCGGTCGCCGTGCTCGGGCTGGCTGCCGGGCGCGTGACGCTCGGCCACCGTTTTCTTTCCTCCGGCGAGATCGCAATCGAGCACGCCGAGACTTACGCCAGCACGCTGGAAACCAGGGGCAAGGTCATCGCCGGCTTTGCCGATCGCAAGGAAAAAATCCGCGCCGCCTTGGCTGACAAGGCCGGCGACGACAAGGTGCTGATGCCGGAAGCGCTGCTCGACGAAGTCAATGCGCTGGTCGAGTGGCCGGTGGTCTACGCCTGCCACTTCGAGGACAGCTTCCTCGCCGTGCCGCAGGAATGCCTGATCCTGACGATGCAGACCAACCAAAAGTACTTTGCGCTGACCGATGCCAGCGGCCGTCTGCGTTCACGCTTCCTGATCGTCTCGAACATCGAAACGAGCGATCCGCAACACATCATTGGCGGCAACGAACGCGTGGTGCGCCCGCGCCTGGCGGATGCGAAGTTCTTCTTCGAGCAGGACAAGAAGAAATCCCTGGAACAGCGCGTGCCGGGTTTGGCCAATGTCGTCTATCACAACAAGCTCGGCACGCAAGGCGAGCGCACCCAGCGCGTGCAAACGCTGGCCGGCAAGATCGCGGGGGCACTGGGTGCCGACGTGGCATGGGCCGAACGGGCGGCGCTGCTGGCCAAAGCCGACCTCTTGACCGACATGGTGGGTGAGTTCCCGGAGCTGCAGGGCATCATGGGCACCTACTATGCGCGCCACGATGGCGAGCATGAAGACGTCGCCCAGGCCGCATCCGAACACTACCAGCCGCGCTTTGCCGGCGATGCGCTGCCGGCGACCGAAACCGGCACCGCCGTTGCACTGGCAGACAAACTGGAAACCCTGGTCGGCATCTGGGGCATCGGTCTGCAACCGACCGGCGACAAGGATCCGTTCGCGCTGCGTCGCCATGCGCTCGGCATCCTGCGCATGCTGGTCGAGAAGCGCCTGCCGCTGGCCCTGTCGTCGCTGCTGGCCGATGCGACACAGCTTTTCGAGGGCAACAAGAATTTCAAGGATGCGCGCGAGGAAGTCGCGGCCTTCCTGTACGACCGCCTGCGCGGCTTGCTGCGCGAGCGCGGCTATGCGCCGGGCGAGATCGAAGCGGTGGTGGCGCAGCAACCGGACCGGCTCGACAACATCGTCGAGCGGCTGGACGCTGTGCGCGCCTTTGCAGCCCTGCCGGAAGCCGAGTCGCTGGCCGCGGCCAACAAGCGCATCACCAACATCCTGAAGAAGTCCGAAGGCGCAAGCGGCGCCGTGAACCCCGGCCTCTTGAAGGAACTGGCCGAGGAAGGCCTGTATTCGGCGATGACTCTGTTGAAGCCGCAGGTCGATGCCGCCTTCGCCAGCGGCGACTTCACCGGCACGCTGAAGGCGCTGGCGCAGTTGCGCAATAACGTCGACGCCTTCTTCAACGACGTGATGGTGATGGCCGACGACGAGCGTCTTCGCAATAACCGCATTGCGCTGCTGTCGGACCTGCACGGCATGATGAATCGCGTGGCCGACATCTCCAAGCTTGCCGCATGACATGAAGCTGATCATTCTCGACCGCGACGGCGTGATCAACTGCGATTCCGATCGCGGCATCCGCTCGCCCGAGGAATGGGAGCCGCTGCCCGGCGCACTACAGGCGATCGCACGCCTGAAGCAGGCCGGCTACCGCGTGATCGTCTCGACCAACCAGTCCGGCATCGCACGCGGACTGTTGGACATGAATGCTTTGAATGCGATCCACCAGAAGATGATCAGCGCTGCGCGCGAAGTCGGCGGCGAGATCGACGCTGTATTCTTTTGCCCTCACGCTGCCGATGACAATTGCGACTGCCGCAAGCCGAAGCCCGGCATGCTGCAGGAAATCGCCCGCCGCTTCGAGGTGAGTCTCAAAGGCGTGCCGGCCATCGGCGATTCGCTGCGCGACCTGCAGTCGGCCTTCATCGTTGGCTGCACTCCGCACCTGGTCCTGACCGGCAAGGGCGAGAAGACGCGCACCACCGGCGGCCTGCCTCCCGGCACCGTGATCCATGCCGATCTCGGCGCCGCGGTCGACTACCTGCTCAAGGCCGAAGCAGCGCTTGCCACCCCTGCCTGATTTCCGGAGTATCGATGTCCCAACCCGTCCTGTTCCTGCGTTCGCTGGCGTTCGCCCTCTTGATGCTGGTCGCCACCGTCGTGTGGGCGCCGCTGTGCTTCCTGTTTGCCCCGCTGCCCTATGCCCGGCGCTATCGGCTGACTGCGGTCTGGAACCGCACGGTGATCTGGGGTGCAAAGGCGATCTGCGGCATCCGCTACCAGATCAAGGGGGCTGAAAACCTGCCGGACGCGCCGGTGATCCTGCTCTCCAAGCACCAGTCGGCGTGGGAAACCATTGCCTACATCGTCACGATGCCGCGCCCGCTCGTTTATGTATTCAAGAAGGAATTGCTGTACATCCCCTTCTTCGGCTGGGGCATCGCCCTGCTGCGCATGATTCCGATCGACCGCAGCAAGGGCAAGGATGCTTTCGCACAGGTGGTGCGCGTCGGGCGCCAGCGGCTGGCGGATGGTCAATGGGTGATCATGTTCCCCGAGGGCACGCGGGCACCTGTCGGCGGCAAGCTCAAGTACAAGGTCGGGGGCGCACGGCTGGCGGTGGAGACGAACACGCCAGTGGTACCGATTGCGATGAACTCGGGCGAATGCTGGCCGAAGAATTCCTTCATCAAGAAGCCCGGCTTGATCACGATCTCGATCGGCAAGCCGATCGCACCGGACGGGATGACGGCACCCCAACTGCTCGAGAAAGTTGAAACATGGATAGAATCCGAAATGCGTGCGATCTCTTCGCCCGGCATCTACTCCAACGACTCTCCCAAGCTGCCCGTTGAAACTGCGACGCCAGACTCCGCCTGATACCCGCCAGTTGGGATTGCAACTCGATTTCTTCGCGCCCTCCCTTTCCACCCAATCGGTGGATGGGCCGATTCCGGAACTGGCTCCGCAGGCCTCCGCACCAGCCGTCGAAGCACCGGGCGTTGCCTCGCGCGTGCATCGGCACCTGCAATTTCCCAATCACCTGCTCGAATACCGCCTGCTGCGTTCGAAGCGGCGCTCGATCGGCTTCCTGATCGACGAAGACGGCCTGCGCATCACGGCGCCGAAATGGGTGCCGCTGGCCGAGATCGAAAGTGCGATCCGGGAAAAGGAACGCTGGATCGTGAGCAAGCTGGCCGAGCGGCGCGAGCGCATGGCGCAACGCCTTCCGCCGCAGGTGCAGTGGCGCGACGGCTCCACTCTGCCCTACCTCGGCAACGACATCGTGCTGCGCCTGCGTACCGCGCAAACTCTCGGCATCGCCTTCGATGCGCTGGCCGGGGAGCTGACGGTCAGCCTGCCGCCCGGTGCAGGCGAGCAGCAACTGAAAGACCGCGTGCAAGCCTGGCTGCAGCAGGAAGCCAAGCGCGTGTTCGCGCAGCGCCTGCCGCTGTATGCGGAAAAGCTGGGCGCAAGCTACAGCGCCTTCGCGCTCTCCTCGGCCACCACGCAATGGGGGTCCTGCACCGCGGCCGGCAAGATCCGGCTGAACTGGCGCCTGATTCATTTCAGCCTGACCATCATCGACTACGTGGTCGCGCACGAACTGGCCCACCTGCGCGAGATGAATCACAGCCCGCGTTTCTGGTCCACCGTACAATCGATCTTCCCCGGGTTCGAGGAAGCGCGGCGTGCCCTGCGCGCACGCGGCCCCGACACCCTGCCTGTCTTCTAAGGAAACATCATGCGCATCCTGCACACGATGCTGCGGGTCGGCGACCTGCAGCGCTCCATCGATTTCTATACCAAGGTGCTCGGCATGAAGCTGCTGCGCCAGACCGACCGACCGGAGCAGCAGTACTCGCTGGCCTTCCTCGGCTACGGCAGCAACCCCGAGCATGCCGAGATCGAACTGACCTACAACTACGGCGTGGACAAGTACGAGATGGGTAGTGCTTACGGCCACATCGCCATCGGCGTGGACGATGCCTACCAGACTTGCGAGCAGGTCAAGGCGGCGGGGGGCAATGTCACGCGCGAAGCCGGCCCGGTGAAGGGCGGTACGACGGTGATTGCCTTCGTGCAGGATCCGGACGGCTACAAAATCGAGCTGATCGAGCGCAAGGAAGGGCAGGCGCCGGAGTAAGCGCCGCCTGCCGCAAGTTTAGGCAAGCCGGTTGGCCAGCGCGACGAAGCGCTCAACCGGCACCGTTTCGGGGCGGGCTTGGGGATCGACGCCGGCATCGATCAAATCCTGTTCGGTGAACAGACCCGCGAGGCAATTGCGGATGACCTTGCGTCGCTGCGAGAAAGCCTTGGTGACCACCTGCTCCAGTTTGCGGACGTCGCAGGGCAAAGGCTGTGACAGAGGAATCATGCGCACGATCGCCGAATCGACTTGCGGCGGCGGATCGAAGGCCGTGGGCGGCACCACGAACAGCAGTTCCATGTAATAGCGCCACTGCAGCATCACTGACAGCCGGCCGTAAGCCTTGCTGCCGGGTTCCGCCACCATGCGCTCGACCACCTCCTTCTGCAGCATGAAATGCTGGTCCTGCACGTGCGGCGCGATCCCGGCCAGGTGAAACAGCAGCGGGCTGGAAATGTTGTACGGCAGGTTGCCGACCACGCGCAGCTTCCTCTCTTCCGGCACCGGGATGGAAGCGAAATCGAACTGCAACGCATCGCCCTCGTGCACGATCAAACGCTCGGGGTCGAAATTCTTCTTCAGGCGCGCGACCAGATCGCGGTCCAGTTCCACCACATGCAGTCGCGATAGTGATTCGAGCAGCAGCCGCGTCATCGCTGCCAGTCCTGGACCGATCTCGACCATCGTGTCGTCGGCGCGTGGGTCGATGGCGCGGATGATGTCGTGCAGGACGGTGTCATCGGTCAGGAAGTTCTGGCCGAAGCGCTTGCGGGGGGTATGTTTCATGAATTCTCTGTAGTGGCCGCCATGCGCGCAGCCTGGCGGATCGCTTCCACCATCGAGCCGGCATCGGCGCGGCCCAGGCCGGCTGCGGCCAGATCCAGTGCCGTGCCATGGTCAACCGAGGTGCGGATCAACGGCAGCCCGAGCGTGATGTTCACGCCGCGCCCGAAGCTGTGATGCTTGAGTACGGGCAAGCCTTGGTCGTGGTACATCGCCAGCACGCAATCGGCGTGCTCCAGATGGCGCGGCTGGAACAGGGTGTCGGCCGGATAGGGGCCACTGACCTGCATGCCGCGCACTTGCGCGGCCTTGATCGCGGGTTCGATGATTTCGATTTCCTCACGTCCGAGATAGCCGCCCTCGCCCGCATGCGGATTAAGGCCGGTCACCAGGATGCGCGGGACCGCAATGCCGAACTTACGGCGCAAGTCGCCATCGATGATTTCCAGCGTGCGCAGCAAGCCGTCGAAGCTGATTGCCGCCGTCACTTCCTTCAGCGGCAGATGGGTGGTAGCCAGTGCCACGCGCAGCATCGGCTCGCCGCCAGCCAGCATCATCACGACCTGTGCGGCGCCAGTCCGCTGGGCGAAATACTCGGTGTGTCCGGTGAAAGCGATACCGGCATCGTTGATCGTGCTCTTCTGCAGCGGCGCGGTGGCGACTGCGGTACAGCAGCCGTGCCGGATCGCGGCGATGGCCACGTCCAGCGTTTGCAAGACCGCCTTGCCATTGCGCGCATCGAGGCGCCCCGCCACCGCCGGCTCGGCCAGCGGGCAATCGACGACGATGATGCGATCCTGCACCGGTGGAACGCCCGCATCCAGCAAGGCCTGAGGGGAAATCGCGCAGATGCGAAGCGCAGGGTCGATGGCAGATGCCAATGCCGACAGGTAGGCGGCGTCGCCGATCAATACGCAATCGATCTCGCCGCGCAGGGCCCAGGCCGCACGCAGCGAGATTTCCGGGCCAATCCCGGCCGGCTCGCCGCAGGTGACGGCTATCGGCTTCATGCTCAGGACGCGCTGGGCAGTTCGTCGAGTCGATACTCGACGTAGGCGCTGTCGCGCAACTGGCGCAGCCAATCCTGCGTCGCCTCCTCGGCCTTGCGCTGGCGCAGGACCTGTTGCGCGATGCGCCGCTTGCGTTCTTCCGACACATCGTCCTGCTTGCGTTCCAGCACCTGGATCAGGTGATAGCCGAACGGCGATTCGATCGGTTCGCTGATTTCGCCCGGCTTCAAGGCATTCATCGCACGTTCGAACTGGGGTACCGTGTCACCCGGATAGATCCAGCCGAGGTCGCCGCCGCGCGAAGCCGACAAGTCATTGGAATGGCTGCGTGCCAAGTCTTCGAACTTGGCCGCGCCATTCTCGATGCGCTGCTTGAGTTCGACCAGCTTGTGGCGCGCTTCGCTCGCCGACACGATCTGGTTCACCTTGATCAGGATGTGGCGCGCCCGCGTCTGCTGGACCGAGGCCGTGGCCAGCGTGTCGGTGTTGCCGGCGGCGCGACGGCCCTTCAACTGCAGGATGTGAAAGCCGTTGGCACTGCGCAGCAGTTGCGACGCCTGGCCGTTCTGCAGCCCGCGCAAGCCGCCGACATACAACTGGGGCAGGCGGTCTGGCGTGCGCCAGCCGAGGTCGCCCCCGGTCAAGGCGTCGGAGGCGTCCGAATAGGTCGCCGCCAGTTGCGCAAAATCGGCGCCGCCCTGCAGCCGCGCCAGCACTTCCTCGGCGCGTTGCCGGCGTGCCGCGATCTCCTCTGCACTCGCGTTTTCCGGGATACGGATCACGATGTGCGCGATATTCAATTCCTGCTCGCTCTGGGCCGCCTTGGCATCGGCCGCGAGGAAATTCTCGATTTCGGAATCGGCCACCTGCACACGGTTGTCGATCTCACGCTCGCGCAGGCGCTCGATCGCGATCTCCTTGCGCAAGTCGTCGCGGAACTGGGCATAGGCGATGCCGTCGCTCTCCAGGCGTGCGCGCAGCCCCTCGATGTTCAGGCCGTTGCGCTCGGCGATGCTCGCGACCGCACGGTCTATGGTCCCATCGTCGACGCGGATGCTGGCTTCGCGTGCGCGCTGCAACTGCACGCGCTCGATGATCATGCTCTCCAGCACCTGACGTTCCAGCTCGGCCGCCGGCGGCAAGCCGATACCTTGTGCACGCATCGTGCCGCGCACGCGCGCCAGCCGCTCTTCGAGCTCGTTCCGGGTCACCACCTCGCTGTTGACGACGGCCACGATGGCGTCGGCCAACTGCACCCGCGGCGCGCGTTGCTGGGCCTGGGCCAGCGGGGTCGCAAACGGCGCGGCGCACAGGCAGGCGGCCAGCACGGCGAGAAGCGAAGTGCGGGCCGGGCGGCGCAGGATCTGGATCGGATTCATCGTCAATTGCTCAGTAAGAGGTTGGTCAATTCACCATCTGGTAACCGGGGATGTTGTTGCGCAGCGCTTCCAGCGGGTTCGAGCCAAGTCTGGTCAAGCCGGTCAGCTCCAGTTGCAGGAAGATCGATGAGGTTGCTTCCCGGGTGGCAGTCGGCGTGCGCTGTGCCACTACGCGGAACACCCAGCAATCGGCTTTGTATTCAACGCCGAACAAGCTTTCCGCAATGCGCTTGTCGGGCAGCGAATAGTTCACGCGTGCCACACCGTACCAGCGCGCGGCAAACGGCCATTGGGTGGAAACATCGATTTGTTCCAGGTCGTTGACCGGCGCGCGGTCGCGCCGGTATTGCACGTTGAGCACGCGGCGCGGCGCCGGATTCCAGCGTACCCCGTAATTGGCGCGACGCATGGCGCCCAGCGACTGGCTGTACTGGACGTTGCCTTCGATAGAGACGGTGGGCGTGATGTGGCCGTGCGTGAGCAACAGAATGTCGGAACGGCCCTCGTTCAGGCTGCCGCTGAGCGTAACGCGTTGCGGCCGGATGTAGTAGCGCTGTGCGATCACCATGCGCAGGCGCTCGGCGCCGTCCTGCTGCAGATAGCGCGACACCACTGCAGCAGTCAGGTGATTGGCATCGGCGATGCGGTCGTTTCCGACAAAACGGTTCTCGCTGAACAACTGGGCGAGGCTGACGTCGGCCTCGCCGGAGTCGAACACGGGGAAGGCGCGCTGATCCTCGTAGGGCGTGTAGACATAGAACAGGCGCGGTTCCAGCGTCTGGGTCATGTCCTCGCCGAAGAACCCGGCCTCGCGTTCGAACACCAGTCCGCCATCGAGCGAGAAGGTCGGCAGCACGCGTGACAGGCTGGTGTTGCGTCCAGGCCCGGTGATGCCGGGCGTTTCAAGCTCGTAATTGGTCGCGTGCACGGCCAGGCGCGGCGTCAGGAAGTAAGCCGGACGCAGGATCGGATACGAGATGCTGGGATTGAAGACGAAGCGGTCGCCGCGCACCTGGGTCGGGTGCCAGAAGCGCGTGTATTCCGAATCGATGCGCCAATCCGCGCCGTCGAGATTGCTGCGCCCGGCGTAGAAATTCAGTTGCGGCAGGCGATCGTACTGACGCCCGATCGGAGCGAGCGGATCCTGCAGCACTTGATAGCCTGAGGCTCGGCCCGTCACGCTCCAGAAATCGGCGGAGTAGCTCAGGCTCATGTCGCGCAGCAGCAAGCGCTGCGAGGCCGCCGTGGGCGTGCGGGCGAAATCGCTCGGGTACTCGTCGTCCGAGGCATGGTTGATATTCCATGCGAAATTCCAGCGCGAGCCGAAACGCTGGTTGTGCGTGGACGACAACGCGTAGCGACTGGTGCCGGTTTGGCGGTCGTTGGGCAAGCCTTCGACATGGGTCTGGCCGGAATAAGTCTGGGCCAGGTAGCGCGCTTCAGCGCCAAGCTGCACGCCGCGCCGCGCGTACAGAGTGGGGTACAGCGTCAGGTCGCGGTTGGGTGCGATGTTGAGGTAATACGGGACGCTGACTTCGAAGCCGCCGCGGTTGGTGGTGCCGATGGTCGGCGGCAGGAAGCCGGACTTGCGCTCGTCCGACAGCGGGAAGGACATCACCGGCATGCCCAGGATGGGCACGTTCTTGAAATAGATCAGCGTGCCGTAGCCTATGCCTTCGTCGCCTTCGCGATCCAGCGCCAGCCGGCTCGACTTCAGATACCAGTCCGGATCCGGGCCTTCGCAAGTGCTGTACGTCCCCTGATAGACGGTCGCCTCTTCCTGATTGTGAAAGTCGATGCGCTGCGCCTCGCCGCGCGCGCCGTTGCGCTGCAGGATATAGGTCGGGTTGGAGACATACCCCTTGCCGGCGGCAATGCGCATGCGCAGTTCTTCGCCGGTATAGGTATCGCCATTGCGCAGCAGGCGGATATTGCCGATGGCGTGGACTTCATCCTCGACGATGTCGTAGGTGGCTTCGTCGGCGAACACCGTGCTCGGCCCGCGTTCGACTTCGACGTCTCCTTCCAGGAAAATTTCCCGATCGGGCCGCCCGCTCAGGCGCTCGGCATTGACGATGGTCGGGCCTTCCTCGCCGGCATCCTGCTGCGCAGAAGCCAATCCCGGTGCCGAGGCCGCCGCCAGTGCGGCGGTGAGAATGCGAAGTTTCAATCGGGAAGACGCTGGAGACCGGGTCATGAAAGGCGGATCGACAGGCGCGGGGCCAGGAGCAATCCCGTATTATATGAGAACTCATTCGCTCCAACGCCCAGCATGTCCTCCCCAAATTCCATAAAGAACGCCGCCGCAGGCGCCGATACCCGTTTGTCCGAATTGAAACAGTGGTTGGGCAGTAGTGATGTTGCCTCCCTCAATATAGAAAGCATCCGGCCTGCCTCTGCCGATGCCAGCTTCCGGCGCTACTTCCGCATTGATGACGCCGACGGCTCGACCTATATCGCGATGGATGCACCTCCGCCGCAGGAAGACGTGCGCCCCTTCGTGCGCATCGCGCAATTGTTCGGCGCCACCGGCGCCTCGGTCCCGCAGGTGCTGGCCCAGGACGAGGAACGCGGCTTCCTGCTGCTGTCCGACCTCGGCACCACCACCTATTTGCATCAACTCGGCCCCGATACCGCCCACAAGCTCTATTTGGACGCGATCGATGCGCTAGTGCTGATCCAGGCCCAGAGCAAACCGGGCGTGTTGCCCGAATACGACCACGCGCTGCTGCATCGGGAATTGATGCTGTTCCCCGACTGGTATGTGGCCAAGCATCGCGGCATCACGCTGACCGAGAAACAGACCGCGTTGCTGAACAAGGTGTTCGACACCCTGCTCGCGAACAATCTCGCCCAGCCCCAGGTCTACGTACACCGCGACTACCACTCGCGCAACCTGATGGTGCTCGGCCAGGGCAACCCCGGCATCCTCGATTTCCAGGATGCGGTTTACGGGCCGATCACCTACGACCTGGTTTCCCTGCTGCGCGACGCCTACATCCAGTGGGACGAGGAACAGGTGCTCGACTGGGCGATCCGCTACTGGGAACGCGCGCGCCGCGCCGGCCTGCCGGTCGCGCCGGATGTCGACAGCTTCTACCGCGATTTCGAATTCATGGGCTTGCAGCGTCACCTGAAGGTGCTCGGCATCTTCGCCCGGCTCTACCACCGCGACGGCAAGGACGGCTACCTGAACGACATGCCGTTGGTGATGGAATACACGCGCAAGACCGCCGGCCGCTATCGCGAACTGGCGCCACTGATCGTGCTGCTCGATGAGCTGGAAAACAAGGCACCTTCCGTCGGATACACGTTCTGACCGATCATGAAAGCGATGATTTTTGCCGCTGGCCGCGGCGAGCGCATGCGCCCGCTGACCGACACCTGTCCGAAGCCGCTGTTGCAGGTACGCGGACGCCCATTGATCGTCTGGCACATCCTGAACCTGGTGCGCGCCGGCATTACCGACATCGTGATCAACCATGCTCACCTCGGTCACATGATCGAGGAAGCGCTGGGTGACGGCGCGCAGTTCGGCGCCCGCATCCGCTACTCGGCCGAAGGCTCGGCGCTGGAAACCGCTGGCGGTATCGCCAAGGCGCGGCACCTGCTGGGCGAGGAACCCTTTGTCGCGGTAGCGGCCGACGTCTACTGCCCGCATTTCGATTACGCGCAGGTGAAGGAAGCCCTGCTCGACAACGACATGTGGGGCCAGCCGCATGCGCATGACAAGCGCGACGTGGCCTGGCTGTACCTGGTGAAGAATCCCGCGCATAACCCGAAGGGCGACTTTGCGCTGAACAGTTATACCGTCGCCAATGAAGGCGATCCGCGCCATACCTTTTCCGGCATCGGCGTCTACCGCATAGAGATATTCGACGGGATCGAGCCGGGACAGTCCGCCCAGATCGCGCCGATCCTGCGTGAAT
>DATBUE010000120.1:0-1685 GCA_036516375.1 Noviherbaspirillum sp.
CCGGGCTTGCAAACCGTGACTGTGAAGATTGGCTATCAAGGGGTGCCGGAAAATCGGAAAGCTCCGGGCCTCGTCAAACTTAGAAACAAGATCGAGGACGGGCTGCGCGGACTCGGCTATCCCAATTGGTTGAAGATCGAAACCAACGGCAGAGAACCCGCTAACTTTGTTCTGGATTTGCCCTAGTAGCCAGTCAGGCTGAATCGACGGGTATAAATGCCATCTTTTTCCACTTGGTCGCGTTACTCGTTGTCGCATGACTGGCTACCAAGCGCCATGTCGGGCAAACGCCGAATTCAGGGCGGCGATACAGGGATGACAGCGCATAGCAAGGCTTGACGCCCTGTTCGGGGAACTGACATCCCCACCAAGCACAAAGCCCCGGGCAGAGCTAAGATCGCGCTCTCGCCCGGTGCTCTCATGAAACTCCCTTTGCAACAAGACCATCCCCGCCCGCAGTCCCCCACTGACCTTTTCATTTCCTTCACCTTCCTCGCCCTGCAAGGCTTCGGCGGCGTGCTCGCCGTCGTGCAGCGCGAGCTGGTCGAGCGCAAGCGCTGGCTCACGCAGGAAGAATTCATCGAAGACTGGGCCGTAGCGCAACTGATGCCCGGTCCGAACGTGGTCAACCTGTCATTGATGATCGGCGCACGCCACTTCGGTCTGCGCGGCGCGCTCGCAGCACTGGCCGGTCTGCTCACCGTGCCGTTGGCGCTGCTGCTGGTGATCGCTATCGTCTACACCCACTACGCCAGCCATCCGTTGATGATCGGTGCCTTGCGGGGCATGAGCGCAGTCGCCGCCGGCCTGATCGCCGCCACCGGCATCAAGCTCGCCTCCAGCCTGAAGAACAACGTGATGGGCAAGGTCGTCTGCGCCGTGCTCGGCGTAGCCTGCTTCGTCGCGATCGCCATCCTGCGCATCCCGCTCGGCTACGTGCTGCTGGTCGTCGGCGGCGTCGGCTGCATCCTCACCTACCGCAAGCTCGCGCCATGAATCCCGTACTGCCGCTGAACCTGGGGTGGAGCGACTGGTTCAACCTCTTCCTGCACTTCCTGTCGCTGTCGCTGCTATCGGTCGGCGGCGCCATCTCCACCGTGCCCGAGATGCAGCGCTTCCTGGTCGAACGCCAGCACTGGCTCACCGATACCCAATTCACCGGCTCGATCTCGGTAGCCCAGGCCGCACCCGGCCCGAACGTGCTGTTCGTTGCGCTAATGGGCTGGAACGTCGGCCTCAATGCCGGAAGCATGTGGTTCGGCCTGCTCGGCGTATTCGCCGCCATGACCGGCATCCTCCTGCCCTCCACCTGCCTGACCTACATGACCGCCCAATGGGGCCACCGCAACCGCGAGCTGCGCGCGGTGCGCGCATTCAAGCAGGGCATGGGGCCGGCCGTGGTGGGGCTGATGATTTCCACCGGGTGGATACTGGCCAGCGCCAACAGCAATGCGGAGCGGGACTGGCCGTTGTGGGTGCTGACTTTCGTGTGCACCGTGCTGGTGTGGCGTACGCGGTTGCATTTGCTGTGGATGCTGGGGGCGGGAGCGATTGTGGGAGCGTTGTTGGCGTGACGCGCGGCGTTAGGAGCACCATCGGATAACACAGCCTAGCTCTAAGTAACGGAAACTCCGGTAGAAAAATGATTTCTGCCGGCAAGAGGCAGGCATTCAAGTCCTGCAATC
>DATBUE010000121.1:0-1861 GCA_036516375.1 Noviherbaspirillum sp.
TGCGCCCGCGTGTAGCCAGTGACCTGCTCGAAAGTCTGGTTCACTTCGATCAGGCTCCAGTCGCTCATGCGCGTGATCGAAACCGAATCGGGATTGCACTGGAAGGCGCCGGCGAACTTGGCCTCGGACAGGCTCAGGGCATGCTCGGCGCGCTGCTTTTCTGTGATGTCCTCGGCGATCGAAAGCAACCGGTCGCCATCGCCGCTTTCGTCATCGATGCGGCTGTGGCTCCACTGGCAGATGATGATGCTTCCGTTCGCATGGCGATTGCGCACGATCTCGCGCAACTCGCCATCGCCTTGCGTGCGACTTGGATGTGCGGGTGTGCCACTGCCTTCCGGCATCAGAAAACCGGCGCTACGTCCGACGGCTTGCTGCCTGCTGTATCCAAAGATGCGCTCAGCCGCAGCGTTCCACTCAATGACCAGTCCCTGCCGATCCCATTCGATGATGGCAATCGGGCTTTGCTCCACCAACGCCCTGAAGCGCGCCTCGCGCTCATGCAGTTCCTGCTCGATGCGCTTGCGCTTGTCGATGTCGCGTTCCAGTTCGCGGTTCTTGTGATCGAGCTCGTCGAACAGCCGCCGCAGGCTTACCCGCGTGTCTTCCATGCGTCGGCTCAGCATCCCGATTTCATCGGCGCGATTCCAACTGAAGGGTTGATCGAGCTTGCGTGTGACCAGCCGTTCGGCTTCGGCACCCAGCTTCTGCAGAGGGCGCACGAAGCGGCGTTCGAGCAGCACCAGAATCAGCAGGATCGACAGCGCGGCTTGGGCCAGAACGCTCAACATCGAGTCACCAAGGTCGTCCAGCATGGCCCGCCGCAAGCCGCCACTGGCGACTTCGATCCTGATCGAGCCGATCGTCGTTTCCTTCACCATCACCGGTTTCGTGATGGTGACGCTGTGTCCGCGCCGCCGTTCCGGCCGTTCCCTTGATGCGAGAACGTTCAAGGCGTTGTCACGCACTTCGATATGCACGACGTCTTCGTTGTGCTCCATGACCGCAGCCACCAAGGCAGTGACGCTCCCTCGGTTCCCATGCCACAACGGTTGCTGCATGCCCGCAGCCAGCGTTTCGGCATGCCGTTCCAGCAGGGCGTCGGTGCGGTGGCGAATGTCGTGGGTGTAACGCTGGAACCAGGTATAGCCGTTGATGGCCAGCGTCGGAATCGCCAGCCCGAGCACGACCACCAGCACGATGGCGCGGCGCAGGCTGAGGGTGCGGCGGTAATCGAACATCATCGAAATCTACCGGGTTCCTGCTCGTTCAGCGGGCGCCGTGATCCTTGAGCCAGCCAGCCAATTGATCGACCATCATGGGGCGCGCGAAAAGGTAGCCTTGGGCATAGGGACATCCGAGCTGGCCAAGGATTTGCGCCTGGCGGTCGTCTTCGACACCTTCGGCCACGACGGCCATGTCCAGATTGCGGCCGAGCTGGATCACCATTTGCGCAATGCTGCTGCCGCGTGCCGAATTGGTGATTTCTGTAATGAAGCTGCGATCGATCTTCAGGCAATCGACGCGCAGGCGCTGCAGATAGCTGAGTGAGGAAAAGCCGGTGCCGAAGTCGTCGATGGCGATGCTGACGCCCGTTTGCTTGATCTGCTCCAGCAGCAGCATCAAGTTGTCCGGATCCTCCATTGCAATCGACTCCGTGATTTCCAGTTCCAGACGCGTGGGTGGGGCTTGGGTTTGCGCTAGCACGGTACGCAGGGTCTCGAGAAAGCGTGGATGCCGGAACTGGACTTGCGAGACGTTGACTGAGATCGTGAAATTGTTGAAGCCGAGCTTTTGCAGTCGGACAAGCTCGGTGCATGCTTCGCGCAACACCTGTTCGCCGATGTCGATGATCAGGCCT
>DATBUE010000122.1:0-2765 GCA_036516375.1 Noviherbaspirillum sp.
GCCTGCTGAATTTCATCGGCTACGTGGAAACCGTGCCCGGCTCGCCGCGCACCAGCGAAACCGAGATGAAGATGCTGTGCGGTGAAGTGCAGAAGAGCGGCGCACCGATCAGCAGCAGCATCCTGGCGCGTCACGACGACGTGTGGAATGCGATCCGCAAGTTCTTCATTGAACATTCAGAAGCCTGAGGAGCAGCGCGCATGTGCACTTCCACTCTCTCGCCCGAGCATATCGAGCAGCTTAAGCAGTATTCGACGCAAATCGAGGAGCTGGCGCACCGGCTCGGGCTCGACTACTACCCGGTCGATTTCGAGCTGGTGCCGAACAACTTCATGATGGAGATCGCCGTCTACGGCCTGCCGGTGCGCATGCACCACTGGTCCTTCGGCGTGCGCTACATCCATCAGCTGATCCGCCAGGGCATGGGGCATTCGCGCATCTTCGAGGTGATGTTCCCCGGCGATCCCTGCCGCGCCTACCTCGTCAACGGCAACACGCTGCCGGAAAACACGCTGGTCACCGCCCACGTGCTGGGCCACGCCGATTTCTCCAAGAACAACCACCTGTTTGCGAAGTTCATGGAAATGGCTGGCGGCCATATCCTGGAGCAGGCCGCCGCACGCGCGCACCGTATCGAAACCGCGATCCAGGAACACGGACAGGCACGCGTGGAAGCGGT
This sequence comes from Noviherbaspirillum sp., assembly GCA_036516375.1. Lineage (GTDB taxonomy): Bacteria > Pseudomonadota > Gammaproteobacteria > Burkholderiales > Burkholderiaceae_D > Noviherbaspirillum. Next base: position 680 of record DATBUE010000122.1, read on the forward strand.
GCTGGACGCGGCGCTGGCGCTGGAGCCGCACATCGATGTCACGCGTGAACTGCATCGGCCGCCCTATCCCGTAATGGCGGCAAAGCCGTCCGGCGAAGCCGCGCCTGATCCCTTCCTGCAGCGCTTTCGCATGTTGCCCGGGGAGGCAGTCCCGTTGGCGGAATCCGCCACGCCGCGCCGCGCGGAAATCCCGCCGCAGCCGGAATACGACCTGCTGTGGTTCATCGCCCACTACGCGCCGGAAATGGAAGACTGGGAGCGCGACATCTTCCTCGCCGTGCGCGAGGAATCCTTCTACTTCTATCCGGTTTTCGCCTGCCAGATCATGAACGAGGGCTGGGCCTCGTACTGGCATGCGCGCCTGTTGCGCGAAGCGGATTTCCTGCCGCACGACCTCTATCTCTCCGCGATCAAGGCCCACTCCGACGTGGTGCGTCCGTACGCAGCCGAACGCCAGCTCGCGCTCGCCGTGAACCCCTACCACCTCGGCTTTTCGATGTGGGAAGACATCGTCGCCAAGCACGGCATGGCCCAGGCGCGCCGCATCATGCGCGAGGAAGACGACTTCAGCTTCGTGCGCAATTACCTCACGCGCGAGCTGGTCGAGAAACTGGAACTGTTCGTGTACAAAGCGCGCGACGATGGCGACATCCGCATCGCCGCCAACGACGTACATGCGGTACACGAAGCAATCCTGGCGCCCAAGTACAACTTCGGCGCGCCGCGCATCGCGGTCAACCACATGCACATGGATGGCAGCCTGCAGCTCATCCACGACCACCAGACCGATGGCTGCGGCATCGACCTGCAGCGCGCCGAGCGCGTGCTGGAATACATCGGGCGCGTGTGGCGGCGGCCGGTCACGCTGCATACGGTGGGAGACCGCGGCGAATCGCGGGTGGTGACGGCGCGCCGGGTGTAAAGGCAGCGAGTCAGCATAGGGAGCCGGACCAAAGCCCGGCCTCTGCGGTCTTCAACAGCTCGTACTCGCGCGCTGCAACTGCTCGCGCATCACACCCATCACACCATCTCGCAACGGATGGTCGCCTTCTCGCTGCGCAGCTTCTGCAGCAGTTCGGCAGAGATGCCCCCATCCACGTCGGTCAGCACGTAGCCCACATTGCCTCGCGTCTGCAGATGCTGGGCCACGATGTTCAAGCCGGCTTCGGCGAAGTCGGCATTCATGCGTGCGATCACGCCTGGCTCGTTGCGGTGCACGTGCAGCACGCGGCTCTCGGTCTGCTTGTCCAGATGCGGAATCTCGGGGAAGTTCACCGAGAAGCGCGTGGTGCCGGCGGTCAGGTACCGCACCAACTTGTCGGCCACTTCGCGCCCGATGTTTTCCTGCGCTTCCTCGGTGCTGCCGCCGATGTGCGGCGTCAGGATCACGTTTTCCATGCCACGCAACGGCGAAACGAATTCTTCCTTTGCACTGCCCGGCTCGCTTGGGAACACGTCGATTGCGGCACCGGCAATGCGTCCCTCGCGCACTTGCGCATGCAGCGCCTCGATGTCGACCACGCCGCCGCGCGAGGCATTGATCAGGATCGCGCCCGGCTTCATTTGCGCCAGGCGCTCGGCCGTCATCAGGTTCGTGGTCGACTTCCCGCCCGGCACATGCAGGCTCACCACATCAGCCTGTTCCAGCAGCGCTTCCAGCGAAGGCATGGGCTTGGCATTCCCCAGCGGCAGCTTGCTCTCGACATCGTAGTAGCACACACGCATGCCTACCGCCTCGGCCAGGATGCCGACCTGGGCGCCGATGTTGCCGTAACCGATGATGCCCAACAGCTTGTTGCGCGTCTCGTAGGCGCCGATGGCGCTCTTGTCCCAGACGCCACGGTGCGTGCGCATGTTCTTCTCCGGCACGCGGCGCAGCAGCAGGATGGCTTCGGCAATCACCAGCTCGGCCACCGAGCGCGTGTTCGAGAAAGGCGCATTGAAGACCGGAATGCCGCGTCCGGCGGCGGCGGGAAGATCGACCTGGTTGGTGCCGATGCAGAAGCAGCCGATGGTGCGCAATTGCGGCAGGGCTGCGATCACCTCCGCCTTCATCTGCGACTGGGAACGGATGCCCACCGCGTCC
>DATBUE010000123.1:0-6262 GCA_036516375.1 Noviherbaspirillum sp.
TCGCGCAGCATCAAGCTGCCAAAGAAGTCTCGAATAGCTTGCATGTCAGGCCCCTCGCATTACGGCCAGATGTTCCATGGCGTCTTCATCCAGATCGCGACGATGATCAGGTAAGCGACGGTCAGCGGAATGAATACCTTCCAGCCGAGACGCATGATCTGGTCATAGCGGTAGCGCGGGAATGAAGCCCGCGCCCAGACGAAGAGCGACACCACGAAGAATGTCTTGATTCCGAGCCAGATCCAGCCCGGGATGAAGTCGAGAATGGCGATCGGTGCCGACCAGCCGCCAAGAAACAGCAGCACGGCCAGGATCGAGAACAGCCACATGTTCGCGTACTCGGCCAGGAAGAACATCGCGAACGACATGCCCGAGTATTCGACCATATGGCCCGCGACGATCTCCGACTCGCCTTCGACGACGTCGAACGGATGGCGGTTGGTCTCTGCGATCCCCGATACCACGTAGATCACGAAAATCGGCAGCAAGGGCAGCCAGTTCCAGGACAGAAAGTTCAAGCCCATGCCAGCGAAGAAGCCCTGCGTCTGCTTTCCGACGATCTCGGTCAGGTTCAGGCTGCCGGAAACCAGCAGTACGATCACCAAGCAGAAGCCCATCGCGATTTCGTAGGACACCATCTGCGCCGAAGCACGCATGGCACCGAGGAAGGCGTACTTGGAGTTCGAAGCCCAGCCGGCGACGATCACGCCATAGACTTCCAGAGACGTGATTGCCATGATAAACAGCAGTCCGGCGTTCACGTTTGCCAGCACCGTCTCGGGGCCGAATGGAATTACGGACCATGCTGCCAGCGCCGGCATGATCGTCATCACCGGCGCAATCACGAACAAGGCCTTGTTCGCACGGCTCGGCACCACGATTTCCTTGAGCAGCAGCTTCACCGCATCGGCGATCGGTTGCAGCAAGCCGAGCGGCCCGACCCGGTTCGGACCGATACGGATGTGCATCCAGCCGATCAGCTTGCGCTCCCACAGCGTGAGGTAGGCCACGGCGCCCATCAGCGGCAGCACGATCACGACGATCTTCACCAGCGTCCACAGCACCGGCCAGAAGCCGCCGAAAACGCCCTGTCCAGTCGAATTGAGGGTCAACAGCATCTGGTCCATGATTAAGCCCTTTCCACGCTCACCGGGCCGAACATGCCGCCCAGCGTGGACGTTGTCGGGTGTGCAGCCGAGACCTTGACCACGGTGGCCGGTAGCTTGGGATCGATGCCGACGGCGAAAATCCCTTCGCCCTGCCCTTGCCGCACGCGCACCTTGTCATCGGCAGTCACGCCGAGTTGCTGGGCCAGCTCGGCCGACAGCCAGGCCAGTGGCGGCTTCGAATGCGAAGTCTGCTGCAGCGGCGGCGAACGGCGCGCAATCGCATCGCTGAAGTAGATCGGCACGTCGGCCAGACGCTCCAGTCCGCCGCTTGCACCGCTCTTCACCGGTTGTACATCGAGGTCGGTAAAGTTATTCAGTCGCGCCGACAGATCCGCCTCTTCCGCCTTCTTCACACCCAACACTTCAGCGCGGATCTCTTCGGAGGTCTCGTAGTTGAAGCCCTGCATGCCAAGCAAGTTGCCGAGCACGCGCAACACCTTCCATGCCGGTCGAGTCTCGCCCAAAGCTTTGGCGCTGCCGTTGAAGCCCTGCGCGCGGCCTTCGCAATTGACAAAGGTGCCGGCGGTCTCGGTAAACGGCGCAATCGGCAATAGCACATCAGCGTAATCCATGCCCTGCTTGTAAGGCGCCATCACCACCACCATGTCGGCCTGGCTCAGGGCTGCACGTGCGGCTTGCGGGTCGTAGCAATCGAGCTCGGGTTCCGCGTGCAGCAGCATGTAGGCCTTGCGCGGCTGCGCGAAGGCTTGCAATGCATTCGCGCCCTTGCCTGGCAGCGCATTGGCCAGGTAACCGCCGAGCGCGTTGCCGCCTTCGGTCAGATAACCGAAGCGCGCGCCGACCTGGTGCGCGATCCACTGTGCGAGTGCGTGCAACTGCGAGGCTTGCGGATGGTGAATTGCCGCGCTGCCGAGCAGAACCGCTCGGTTCTCACCAGCCACCAGACTTGTTGCGATCTTGTTGGCAGCCTCGGAAGGATTGATACCTTCGACACCGCGCGGTCCCTGCACACCCTTTGCGTGGGCGACTGCCACAGCGATCTCACCGAGTGCGGAAACCCACGCTGACGGAGCAACAATCAGCTTATTAGTGACCGGCATCAGCAGGTCTTCATCGCTGCCGTGCAATACATTGATCTGTGCCCCACCCTTCGCAGCCTTGCGCACGCGTGCCGCGATCAACGGATGGTCCTTGCGCAGGAACGAACCGACCAGCAGTGCGCCGCCAAGCAGATTGATATCCTCAACCGGCATGCCGAGCCACGGCACAAGCTTGCCGTCCAGCGCAAAGTCGGACTGGCGCAGGCGGAAGTCGATGTTGTCCGAGCCGAGACCGCGTACCAGCTTCTGCAGCAGCGCAAATTCTTCGAGCGTGGAGTACGGTGCAGCGAGCGCCGCGAGAGAATCCGCGCCGTGCTTTGCCGTGATATCCCGCAGTCCGTGCGCCACGTATTCCAACGCGGTCTGCCAGTCGGTCTCGATCCACTTCCCGTCCTGCTTGATCATCGGGGCTATCAAGCGGTCATCGCTGTTCAAGCCATCGTAGGAAAAGCGGTCGCGGTCGGACAGCCAGCATTCGTTGATCGACTCATTTTCGAGCGGCAGCACGCGCAAGACCTTTCCGCCCTTGACCTGCACCATCAGGTTCGAGCCGAGGCTGTCATGCGGGCTGACCGAACGACGCCGCGACATTTCCCAAGTCCGGGCTGCGTAGCGGAACGGCTTCGAGGTCAGGGCGCCGACCGGGCACAGGTCGATCATGTTGCCGGACAATTCGGAGTCGACCGAGTTACCGACGAAGGTCGTGATCTCGGAATGTTCGCCACGGTTGAGCATGCCGAACTCCATCACGCCCCCGATCTCCTGCCCGAAGCGAACACAGCGTGTGCAGTGGATGCAGCGGGCCATCTCGCGCATGCTGATCAAGGGACCGGCATCCTTCGGATCGACCACGCGCTTTTCTTCCGCGTAGCGCGAGGCGGACGGGCCGTAACCCACCGCCAGATCCTGCAACTGGCATTCACCGCCCTGATCACAGATCGGGCAATCGAGCGGGTGATTGATCAGCAGGAATTCCATCACGCTCTTCTGCGCCTTGATCGCCTTGTCGCTCGCGGTGCGGACGATCATGCCATTCGTGACCGGCGTGGCGCAGGCCGGGAGCGGCTTGGGCGCCTTCTCGACGTCCACCAGGCACATGCGGCAATTGGCCGCGATGGACAGCTTCTTGTGATAGCAAAAATGGGGAATGTAGGTGCCAACCTTGTTGGCAGCATCCATCACCATGCTGCCTTCCTGCACTTCCACCTTCTTGCCGTCGATTTCGATTTCAACCATGGCTTTTGCCTATGTATTCAGGGGTAGACGCTAACGGTGCGCTCCCGCTTCATTCAATTGCTGAGGCGACGCGCCGCTACTCAGGCGTAAGTCGGAACCAGACAGCGCTTGTGCTCGATGTGATACGCAAATTCGTCGCGGAAATTTTTCACCATGCCACGAACCGGCATTGCCGCCGCGTCGCCCAGCGCACAGATCGTGCGCCCCTGGATGTTGTCTGCGATCGAATTGAGCATGTCGAGATCGTCGGCGCGCCCCTGACCGTGCTCGATCCTGTGGACCATCCGATACAGCCATCCGGTGCCCTCACGGCAAGGCGTGCACTGACCGCAGGATTCCTCGAAGTAGAAGTAGGAAAGGCGCAGCAGCGACTTGACCATGCAACGCGTCTCGTCCATCACGATGACCGCCCCCGAGCCCAGCATCGAACCCGCCTTCGCGATCGAGTCGTAGTCGAGGTCGGTATCCATCATCACGTCGCCGCGCACAACTGGCGCGGACGAGCCGCCCGGAATCACCGCCTTGATCTTCTTCCCACCGCGCATGCCGCCTGCGAGCTCCAGCAGCTTTGAGAACGGCGTCCCGAGCGGAATCTCGTAATTACCGGGACGTTCAACGTCTCCGGAAATCGAGAATATCTTGGTGCCGCCATTGTTCGGCTTGCCCAAAGCTGCATAGGCTTCACCGCCCATGCGCATGATGAACGGCACGGCTGCGAAGGTCTCGGTGTTGTTGATCGTCGTCGGCTTGCCGTACAGGCCGAAACTGGCCGGGAACGGCGGCTTGAAGCGCGGCTGCCCCTTTTTGCCTTCGAGCGACTCCAGCAGCGCGGTCTCTTCGCCGCAGATGTAGGCGCCGTAGCCGTGGAAGGCATGCAATTGGAAACTGAACTCGCTGCCGAGGATGTTATTACCTAGAAAACCTGCGGCACGCGCTTCTTCCAGGGCTTCCTCAAAACGGGCGTACTCGGCCCAGATCTCGCCATGGATGTAGTTGTAGCCCGCCGTGATGCCCATTGCGTAGGCACCGATAGCCATGCCCTCGATCAGCGCGTGCGGGTTGTAGCGGATGATGTCGCGATCCTTGAACGTCCCCGGCTCACCTTCGTCGGTATTGCAGACGAGGTACTTCTGGCCCGGGAACTGGCGCGGCATGAAGCTCCACTTCAGTCCGGTCGGAAAACCTGCGCCACCACGGCCACGCAGGGACGAGGTCTTCAGTTCGGCAATGATCTGCTCGGGCGCGATCTTTTCGGTCAGGATGCGGCGCAGCGCTTCGTAGCCACCACGCTTGACGTAGTCGGCCAGCCGCCAGTTGTTGCCATCCAATCCGGCCAGGATAAGCGGGTTGATGTGACGATCATGCAGGCAGGTCATTTCTTCAACTCCTCCACAAGCGCGTCGATCTTTTCATTCGACATGTGGCTGCACATGCGCTTGTTATTCACGAGCATGACCGGCGCGTCGCCGCAGGCGCCCATGCATTCGCCTTCGATCAGCGTGAACTGGCCGTCGGCCGTTGTCTCCCTGTAATCGATACCCAGCTTATCCTTCAGGTAGTGAGCAGCCCGCTCGCCGCCGGACAACGCACATGGCAGATTCGTGCAGACCGAAATCTTGTGCTTGCCGACCGGCTTGGTATTGAACATGTTGTAGAAGGTCGCAACCTCCTGCACGGCGATCGGTGCCATGCCAAGGTAATCCGCTACTTCCTTCATCACTTCCGGAGACAACCAGCCTTTTTCATCCTGGGCGATCGCCAGCGCCGCCATTGTGGCGGACTGTTTCTGGTCAGCGGGGAATTTCGCGAGTTCGCGATCGATCTTCTTGTACGCTTCTTGACTTAACAACATTTGGTCAGCCATCCGTGCGCAGGAAAGTCATGCGCGGGTTATCGGGGTTAATGCGCGGTTGCTGCGGGACTAACGGTCGATCTCACCGAACACGATGTCCTGTGTACCGATGATGGTCACTGCATCCGCAAGCATGTGGCCCTTGGCCATTTCGTCTAGGCCCTGCAAGTGGGCAAAGCCGGGTGCGCGGATCTTCAATCGGTAAGGCTTGTTGGCACCGTCGGCCACGATGTAGATACCGAACTCGCCCTTCGGATGCTCGATGCCCACGTAAGCCTCGCCTTCCGGAACGTGCATGCCTTCCGAGAACAGCTTGAAGTGGTGGATCAACTCCTCCATGTTGGATTTCATGGACACGCGATCCGGCGGTGCGACCTTGTGGTTGTCCGTTATGACCGGCCCGGGATTGTTGCGCAGCCATTCGATGCACTGCTTGATAATCCGGTTCGACTGGCGCATCTCTTCCATGCGCACCAGATAACGGTCGTAGCAGTCGCCATTCACGCCCACCGGAATATCGAAGTCCAGCAGGTCGTACACCTCGTAGGGCTGGTTCTTGCGCAAATCCCAGGCGATACCGGAACCGCGCAGCATGGGGCCGGTGAAGCCCATCTGCATTGCGCGCTCGGGCGAGACGACACCGATGCCGACCAAACGCTGCTTCCAGATACGGTTATCCGTCAGTAGCGTCTCGTACTCATCTACATAGGTGGGGAAACGATTGGTGAAATCCTCGATGAAGTCGAGCAGCGAACCTTGACGGTTCTGGTTCAGTTCGCGGATCGCCTTCTCGCTGCGCATCGACGACGCCTTGTACTGGGGCATGGCATCCGGCAGATCCCGGTACACACCGCCCGGACGATAGTAGGCCGCGTGCATGCGCGCGCCGGACACCGCCTCATAACAATCCATCAGGTCTTCGCGTTCGCGGAAGGCATACAGGA
>DATBUE010000124.1:0-4335 GCA_036516375.1 Noviherbaspirillum sp.
AAATGCTCGCGCTCGGAGAAGGCAATCTCATGCTCGCCGAGCACGCGTATGCGTCCGCCGGCGCGGATCTGTGCCAGCTTTGCGTCCACGCTGTCGGTATCGACCTTGTCCGGCGTTTCGCCGAGCAGGCCGAGCAGCACCGCCTTGTCGCTGCCGTGCCCCTTGCCGGTCGCACCCAGGGAACCATACAGCTCGGCCTTCACGCTGGCAGTCGCAGCCAGCAAACCGGCCTGCCTCACATCGCGCACGAACTGCAAGGCGGCACGCATCGGTCCGACCGTATGCGAGCTGGAGGGCCCGATGCCCACCTTGAACAGTTCGAAGACGCTGATGGCCATCGGGATTTACTCGTAGTCCGACATCGGCGGGCAGGAGCAGACGACGTTACGGTCGCCGTACACGTTGTCGACGCGACCCACAGGCGGCCAGTACTTCTGGCCGCGCAGCGAGCGCACCGGGAACACAGCCTGTTCGCGCGTGTACTTGCGGTCCCATTCGCCCACCAGATCGGCGGCCGTATGCGGGGCGAAGCGCAATGGGCTTTCCTCGGCCGTCAGCACGCCGTTCTCGATGGCGCGAATCTCTTCGCGGATCGCAATCATCGCGTCGCAAAAACGGTCCAGCTCATCCCTGGCTTCGCTCTCGGTCGGTTCGATCATCAGCGTGCCCGGCACCGGGAAGGACATCGTCGGTGCATGGAAGCCGAAATCCATCAGGCGCTTGGCCACGTCGTCGACGGTGACACCGGTGTCCTTCAGCGGACGCAGGTCGACGATGCATTCGTGCGCGACCAGCCCGCCCTCGCCCGCATACAGGATTGGGTAGTGCGCAGCAAGCCGGCGCGCGATGTAGTTCGCATTCAGGATCGCCATCCGGCTCGCTTCTTTCAAGCCGGCGCGTCCCATCAGCTTGATGTAAGTCCAGCTGATCGGCAGGATGCTCGCGCTGCCCCAGGGCGCGGCGCACACGGCGAGTTCCTTGTTTTCCAGCGTGCGGTGTCCCGGCAGGAAGGGCGCGAGGTGCGCCTTCACCCCGATCGGTCCGACACCGGGGCCGCCACCGCCATGCGGAATGCAGAAGGTCTTGTGCAGGTTCAGGTGCGACACGTCGCCGCCGAACTTGCCCGGCGCGCACAGGCCGACCATCGCATTCATGTTGGCGCCGTCGATATAGACCTGCCCGCCGTGCGCATGCACGATCTCGCACACCTCGCCCACTGCCTCCTCGAACACGCCATGCGTGGAGGGGTAAGTGATCATGATGGCCGCGAGGTTGGCCGCATGCTGCTCGGCCTTGGCCTTCAGGTCCGCCACATCCACATTGCCGCGCTCGTCGCAACCGACCACCACCACCTGCATGCCAGCCATCTGGGCCGTGGCGGGGTTGGTGCCATGCGCCGAACTCGGGATCAGGCAGACATTGCGATGCCCCTCCCCCCGGCTCTTGTGATAAGCGCGAATGGCCAGCAGCCCAGCGTATTCGCCTTGCGAACCGGCGTTCGGCTGTAGCGAGACCGCGTCGTAGCCGGTGCAGGTAGCCAGCATCTGTTCGAGTTCGCCAATCATTTCCTGATAACCGAGCGCCTGTTCGCGCGGAGCGAACGGATGGATCGCAGCGAATTCTTTCCAGGTCACCGGAATCATCTCGGTGGTGGCGTTGAGCTTCATCGTGCACGAACCCAGCGGAATCATCGTGCGATCCAGCGCCAGGTCCTTGTCCGCCAGCGCACGCAGATAGCGCAGCATCTGCGTTTCGGAATGATGGGTGTTGAAGACCGGATGGGTGAGGAAATCGGTGGCACGCCGCAACGCGTCGGGAATTACGTCCGCGGCCGCGGCCTCGCAAGTATCGAAGACCGGCAAGGTCTGGTCGGCAGCAAACACTGTCCACAGGGTTTCGACGTCCTCACGTGTGGTCGTCTCGTCGAACGACACCCCCACGTGGGCATCATCGATTTCACGCAGGTTCATGCCTTGAACGCGCGCTTCGGCGTGGATGTCTGCCGTGCGTGCGCCGGTGCGTACCACGATGGTGTCGAAGAAGGCAGCGTTGCGCACCTCCAGATCGAGACGGCGCAAGCCCGTCACCAGCGTCGAAGTCAGACGGTGCACGCGTTGTGCGATTGTCTTCAAGCCCTGCGGCCCGTGATAGACGACATACATGCTGGCGATATTGGCCAGCAGCACCTGCGCGGTGCAGACGTTGCTGGTCGCCTTCTCGCGCCGGATATGTTGCTCCCGCGTCTGCAAGGCCAAGCGGTATGCCTTGTCGCCATGGCTATCGATCGACACGCCCACCACGCGCCCCGGCATCAGGCGCTTGTTGGCGTCGCGCGTGGCGAAGTAGGCCGCGTGCGGACCGCCGTAGCCGAGCGGCACGCCAAAGCGCTGCGCGGTACCGATCACCACGTCGGCACCGAACTCGCCCGGCGGCGTCAGCAGCGTCAGTGCCAGCAGATCAGCGGCAACCACCACCAGCGCGTTCTTCGCATGTGCCTGCTGCACCGTAGCCGCGTAATCATGGATTTCACCGTCGAGCGCGGGGTATTGCAGCAGCACGCCGAAGCAATCCAGATCGTTCAGGTCGGTGCGGTGGTCCCCCACTACGACTTCGATGCCCACCGGCTCCGCGCGCGTGCGCACCACGTCGATAGTCTGCGGCAGGCAGTCTTGCGAAACGAAAAAAGTGCGGCTCTTGCTTTTCGAAACGCGCTGGCAGAACGCCATGGCCTCGGCCGCCGCGGTGGCTTCGTCGAGCAAGGAAGCATTGGCGATTTCCATACCCGTCAGGTCGCAGATCATGGTCTGGAAATTGAGCAACGCTTCCAGGCGCCCCTGCGAAATCTCCGGCTGGTAAGGCGTATAGGCGGTGTACCAGGCCGGATTCTCAAGCAGGTTGCGCAGGATCACCGGCGGCGTGTGGGTGTTGTAGTAACCCATGCCGATGAAGGACTTGAACACCTTGTTCTTCGAGGCGATGCGCCGCAGCTCGGCCAACACCTCCGGCTCGCTGCGCGCATCACCCAGAGCCAGTTCATCCTCGCGTGCGATTGCAGCCGGCACCACCTTCTTGATGAAATCCTCCATGGTCTCGAAACCGAGTGCGCCGAGCATGGCCTTGCGGTCTTGTTCGTCCGGGCCGATGTGACGTGCAATGAAGTCGGTATGCTGCTCCAGCTCCTGCAAGGCAGCGCGTTTCTGAACCATGGTTTCCTCTCGATGCAAATGATGGGCCGCTAGCCCGTGATGCAAAAAAGCGGGGCCGCACCCAGTACGAACCCGACTCCAGGCGTGCTCAGCCCAGGGATTCGATGTAAGTCTTGTATCCGGCTTCGTCCATGAAGCCGCCAATCTCGCCGCTCGGCTTGAACTTGAAGAACCAGCCCTGGCCCATCGGATCTTCGTTGACCTTGCCCGGCTCGTCGGTCAGCGCAGCGTTCGACTCAATGATGGTGCCGGCCACCGGCATCAGGATCTCCCCCGCCGTCTTCACCGATTCGATCACCGCCGCTTCGTCACCCTTGGCAAATTCATTTCCGGCTTCCGGCAATTGCACGTACACCAGATCGCCTAGGTGATCCTGGGCATAGTCCGTAATGCCCACAGTGACGCTGCCGTCAGCCTCGACGCGCAGCCATTCATGTTCCTGGGTGAAATAGGTCGTGCTCATTGTTTTTCTCCTGTAGGTTTTGTTCCGGACCAGTGCCGGAGATGAGGGGCGAACCAGTCGTCCGCAAAAATCCACCGGCGCGATTGTAGTGGCTTCATAGCGCGGGTTGTATTCATTTCAGGACGGAGAATATCGGCACCGGAAGGATCGGAGGGCGATGATTTCCCAAAATAGAATTATTCGCCAAGCTTTTATTCATTTTCAAAAATCATCCACTTTTCCGTCTCGCTGTGTGATGGGTGCGGGAAGCGCACCGCCCATCCTGATCGCAGCGGAGGCGCCGATCAAGGCCAAGGCTACGCTGAACATGCGGCATTTTTAAGATTTCAGTCAATCAGGGCTGTTCAATCCAGGCCTGTCAATGCCGATGTCATCTGCGGCGCCTATCGCGCGCTGGCAGATCGAGACGCACTTCCAGCGCCTGGCTCAGCAGTTGCATGACGAACCGGCCGGACTCGACGCGCCGCGTGCAGCATTGTTTGCGTTCACGATAGCCATCGTCGCCGGCAATGCACTGGCGCTGGTCATGGGGGCATTGCGTGCCGCGCACGGCGAGGAGGCGGTGCGCGAGCTGTCGTATTACTACTTCGTGCTGGAGGTGTCGCAAACCTGGAAAGGGATGGCCGTGGCCGTGGCCGAGTCGGATTGGGCGTTCGTACGGCACAC
>DATBUE010000125.1:0-2849 GCA_036516375.1 Noviherbaspirillum sp.
ATTCGTTCATCTTTCCTGAGCCGGTCTTTAACCTGTGCCCATCTTGATTCGCAACCCCCAGGGAGATTTCCATGCTTAAAAAAATCGTTCACCGCCTGAAGCATCCGGCCTTCGCGCTGCTGCTTGCTGCTTCCGTATTGCCCGCTGCCAGTGCCGCGGATGTCAGCCTGCTCAATGTCTCCTACGACCCCACGCGCGAGCTCTACCAGGATTTCAACAAGGCGTTCGCGCAGCAATGGAAAACCAAAACCGGCGACCAGCTCACCGTCAAGCAGTCGCACGGTGGCTCCGGCAAGCAGGCGCGTTCAGTCATCGACGGGCTCGATGCGGACGTCGTCACGCTGGCGCTGGCGTATGACATCGATGCCATCGCCGAACGCGGCTTGATCGCGAAGGATTGGCAGAAGCGCCTGCCGCATGGCAGCGCCCCCTACACCTCGACCATCGTGTTCCTGGTCCGCAAGGGCAATCCGAAGGGCATCAAGGACTGGAACGATCTGGCCAAGCCCGGCGTGTCGATCATCACGCCCAACCCGAAGACTTCCGGCGGCGCGCGCTGGAACTACCTGGCAGCCTGGGGTTATGCGCTGAAGCAGCCCAATGGCAGCGACGCCAGCGCAAGAGAGTTCGTGCGCAAGATCTTCGCGAACGTGCCGGTGCTCGATTCCGGCGCACGCGGCGCCACCACCACCTTCGTCGAACGTGGCATCGGCGATGTGCTGCTGGCGTGGGAAAACGAAGCGATCCTGGCGATCAAGGAACTCGGTCCGGACAAGTTCGAAATCGTCGCGCCATCGCTGAGCATCCTCGCGCAACCGCCGGTGGCAGTGGTCGACAAGGTGGTCGACAAGCGCGGCACGCGCAAGGTGGCGCAAGCCTATCTGGAATACCTGTACACCGATGAAGGCCAGGAAATCGCCGCGCGCCATCACTATCGACCGGTGGTCGAGAAGATCGCGAAGAAGTACGAAGCGCAATTCCCGAAGGTCAAGCTGTTCACGGTTGACGATGTGTTTGGCGGCTGGGCCAAGGCGCAGAAGACGCACTTCTCCGATGGCGGGAGTTTCGACCAGATTTACCAGCCGGGACGCAAGTAAGCCTATCCGTGAATTGGTCCTTTCGATGAGCTCCTGAATGTCGCTCCCGCGCAAGCAGGAGCCCAATGCGTGCGGGCTCGGTGCTGCTGATGTTTGAGCTGGGTTCCCGCCTTCTCGAGCAATGCGCCTGCGCGGAACGACGCGGAGCAGGTACGAACAGGCATCTACATCCATTCACACCGCTGTATCCATGACGCGGGGCGGTCGGCCTGGACGCCTGCGGTGGTTTGCATCCGCTTGTACGCGCCCTCCTCTGTCCTCATCCCGACCCGCTCGCCACGTTTTTCCACAGCCTTCCAAGTACTGAATGAACGCCATGTCATCCGCCCCGTCCTTCCCCCTGTTGCAACGCTACCTGTCCCGCCTGCATGAAGGCGGAGCGATGAATACGCGCCTGTGGGTCGCCGCCGACGGATGCGCATTCGGTCGCTATTTCAACGCCAGCATTACCAGCGCCTTCCAACCCGTGCGCAGCGGGTACGACGGCCGTATCGTCGGGTTCGAAGCCTTTGCCCGCAGCCATGCCGTGTCCGGCCAGGGCTTGTGCATATGGCGTCTGCTGGACCAGGCCGCCAGCGATGAAGAGTCGGTGGAACTCGACCGCCTCTGCCGCATGCTGCATGCGATGAACTTTTTCCGACAATCACCCTCGACAGGAAAGGACCTGTACCTTAGCGTGCATGCCAGGCTGCTGGCCGCGGTGGATAGCAGCCATGGCATCGCCTTCAGCCGCATCCTGGAACAGTTGCAACTGCCGCGCGAGCAAGTGGTGCTGCAATTGCCGCAGGTGGAGCCGCAGCAGACCTGGGCGCTTGACTATGTGGCGGACAACTACCGTCGCAACGGCTTCCGGCTCGCCTTGAATGCGGCAACACCCAAAGAGGCGCTCATATTGATCGAGCGCGTGCCGTGCGAAGCCGTGAAGATCGATGCACGCAGTCTGGGAAACGCAGACGCCGTGCCCGATGTGCAACTGCTGCTGAAGCTGCTGGAGCGCTGCGCAGAACGCGCCAGCCGCGTCATTCTCAAGCGCGTGCAAGGCGAAGCCATGCGCAAGCTGGTGCTGCGTCTGGCCTCCGCCCACCTGCCGCTGCATGTGCAGGGCTTCGAGTGGGACTTGCCGACGGCCGCACTCGTTACCGCACCCGGCAATCCGGCGGGAACAACGTTGCAGCCCGGCGGCGCCTCAAGCAGCACTGTGGTTGATTTTCCCCGCCTTCCCAAAATTGGAGTCGCATGACATGAACGGCCCTGATCTTTCCGCATTCCGTGTGTTGATCGTTCCCGGCCTGCACGGAAGCAATGAAGCGCACTGGCAAAGTCGCTGGGAGCGGCTGCATCCCAGCTTCGAGCGTGTGGTGCAGGCCGACTGGGACATTCCGGATCTGGCTGCATGGGCGCAACGGGTACGCGTAGCACTCGAGGCCGACAGTCGCCCAACACTGATCGTGGCGCATAGCTTCGGCTGCCTGG
Source organism: Noviherbaspirillum sp. (assembly GCA_036516375.1). Lineage (GTDB taxonomy): Bacteria > Pseudomonadota > Gammaproteobacteria > Burkholderiales > Burkholderiaceae_D > Noviherbaspirillum. Next base: position 2,571 of record DATBUE010000125.1, read on the forward strand.
CGAGCATTCATGCCAGCGGCAACGGAAATCTTGTGGGCGCGCTGCTGGTCGCACCCGCCGATCCGGTCAAGTTCGGCGTGGCCTCGCTGCTGGAACAGCGGCGTCTTGAATGCCCTGCCATCGTGGTCGGCAGCATTGACGATCCATGGATGGAGCAGCAGCGCGCGAGCCATTGGGCATTGCGCTGGGGCTGCGATTTCATCAATGCCGGCGCCCTCGGCCATATCAATGCCGAGTCCTGGCTGGGCGACTGGCCCTTCGGGCTGCAATTGCTGCACA
>DATBUE010000126.1:0-6943 GCA_036516375.1 Noviherbaspirillum sp.
TGGTACGTGGCATCACGATCCATTTCGAACCCGCCGCTGGCGAGGCTTCGATGTACGTACTGATGTTCCTCGTGCTGATGTTCCGTCCGCGCGGATTGCTGGGAGAACGCATTGAACGCTTCGAATAAACCAACGGCCGCACAGGCACAAACCGACACGGTTCCCACGATGAACTTCCTGACTCAAAAATACCGTCCGCTGTGGATAGGCGCGGCCAGCCTGGTGCTGCTGCCCATCGTGTTCCAGGCGCTTGGCCTCACGCTGGATGCCGCAACCGTCGTGGTCATCCTCGCGATGGCGGCGATGGGGCTGAACCTGCTGGTCGGCTACACCGGCCTGGTCTCGTTCGGCCACAGCGCCTGGTTCGGCATCGGCGGCTACGCGGCCGCGCTGGCACATCTGCACTGGTTCCCAGGGCAGATGTTTGTCCCGCTGCTGTTCTCGGTGCTGTTTACCGCGGTGCTGTCACTGGCAGTGGGCTTCCTGATCCTGCGTCGACGCGGCGTCTATTTTTCACTGCTGACGCTGGCACTGGCCGCGCTCACCTTCGCCATCTCCTTCCGCTGGACTGCCGTGACTGGCGGCGAAGGCGGATTGGGCGGCATCGAGCGCCACACCCTCGGCCCGCTCGACCTGAACGATCACCTGACCTTCTACGCGGTGGTGGCGGTGATCGGCTTCCTGGTCTTGTTTGCCCTGCTGCGCGTGGTGCGTTCGCCCTTCGGCCATGTGCTGGTGGCGATTCGCGAGAACCAGCAGCGCGCCACCTTCCAGGGCTACAACATCGACCGCTACAAGCTGCTCGCCTTCGTGATCTCGGCCTGCGTGACGGCGCTGGCCGGCGGCCTGCTGGTGTTCCTGCATCGCCTGGCTGCGGCCGAATCGACGGCAGTGCATTTCTCCGGCGAGATGCTGGCGATGGTCGTCATCGGCGGCATGCACAGCTTCCTCGGGCCTGCGCTTGGTGCACTGTTCTTCCTGCTGTTTCGCGAACTGTTCTCGATCTGGACCGACAACTGGCTGCTTTGGTTCGGCCTGATCTTCGTCGGCTTCATCATGTTCTCGCCGGCGGGCTTGACGGGCATTTGGGCCCAGATCCAGCGCCGCCTGCGTCCGCCGCCGGAAGACGGTGCAGCGATGAGCAAGCGCAAGATCTATGAAGGCCTACCGCTGCCGGAATTCCTGCGCCCGATGCGCCGTCCCGGCAAGGTGCTGGAAGCGAATGCGATCAGCAAGAGCTTCGGCGGCATCAAGGCCGTGCAAGGCGCGGGACTGAATATTGAAGCCGGACAGATCCATGCATTGATCGGACCCAACGGCGCTGGCAAGACCACGACCTTCAACCTGATATCCGGCATGTTCAATCCGGACAGCGGCACCGTGCGCCTGCACGGCAAGGAAATCCAGCATCTGTCGCCGGACCAGATCTGCCAGCAGGGCCTGGCGCGCTCGTTCCAGATCACCAATCTATTCAAGGGACTGACGATCTATGAAAACCTGCGCCTGTCGCTGCAGGCGCGGCACGCGGCGCGTTTCGACTTCTGGCGTGATGTGGACAGCTATCCGGAAATCCATGCCGAGACCGCCGAGCTGATGAAGTTCCTCGGGCTGGAAGGCATGGAACAGGTTGGCGGCGGCGACCTGTCCTACGGCGGCCAGCGTCTGGTCGACCTCGGCATCGCCCTCGGTTCCAAGCCGCAGGTACTGCTGATGGACGAACCGCTGGCCGGCCTGGCCGCGGCCGAACGCGAGCGCGTCTCACGGCTGGTGCGCACGATCGCCGACAACATTCCGGTGCTGATCGTCGAACACGACATCGACCGCGTGCTGTCGTTCTCGCACCGCGTGACGGTGATGAACCAGGGCGAAGTGCTGATGAGCGGCACGCCGGATCAAGTGCGCGAGGACGCGCGCGTGCAGGAGATCTACACCGGTAACGGCACGCCGCCGGTCACAGGTCGTTCCACCAAGTCCAGCGGCGAACGCGCGGTGGTGCTCGACTTCGACAAGGTCAACGCCTTCTACGGCAAGAGCCACATCCTGAACGACGCCACGCTGCAGGTACGCGAAGGCGAGATCGTCGCCCTGCTCGGCCGCAACGGCGCCGGCAAGTCCACGCTGCTGAAAAGCCTGGTCGGGCTGGTACCGCCGGCTTCCGGCAGCGTGAAGTTCGGTGGACGCGAGATCGCCGGCATGAGCGCGCCGCACATCGCACGCGCCGGCATCGGCTATGTGCCGCAGGGACGTGGCCTGTTCGCCGGCATGACGGTGGCGGAGAACCTCGCACTTGGACGTCTTGCACGCCCGACCGATGGCAGCACCGGCGTGGTGTGGGATGAAGAGAAGATCTTCGAGTACTTCCCGCGTATCAAGGAGCGCATGCACATCGCGGCGGACTACCTGTCCGGCGGCGAACAGCAGATGGTGGCGGTGGCGCGTGCGTTGTCCGGCAACGTCAAGCTGCTGCTGCTCGACGAGCCTTTCGAAGGCCTGGCGCCGACTGTGGTGCAGGAACTGTTCACGGTGTTCGACAAGCTGCGCCGGCATGTGTCGATCGTGATCGTCGAACACAACCTGGACCTTGTACTGGCGCTGGCGGATCGGGTGTATGCGCTGGAGCGCGGAGCGGTGTTCCATGAAGGACCGTCGGAGCCGCTGCTGACGGATCTGGAGTATCGGAAGAAGATTCTTTGGTTGTGATGCGCGCTCGGTCCAAGCGAAGCAGTCCGCACACTACTGTCATTCCCGCGTAGGCGGGAATCCAGTTCCTTCCCGTGATGCTGCGATGCTGTTTCTGGTCGTGCGGAGACCGGTCTCACGAATGCAGCAGGAGATGGGTTCCCGCCTTCGCGGGAACGACAGGCAGGTGATTGAACGAACGATGTCGCAACTGCAGTGACAGCAATGAACACTGGCACCACCCATACGCGGACCTTATAGCCCATCGCGGAAAACCGTATTTTTCATCAGTGGTGTGCATCCCTAGAATGGCTGCACACCGTGACAGTGGGCACAGCAGGCTCACCACGACAAGAGGAACCAACATGAAACAGAAAAAAGCAGGCGCAGGCGAGGCGCTGGTCGAGCAGATGAGCCGGCTGCCGTGGCAGGAATATCCCGGCCACTTCGGCGGGGCGCTGTCGAAAGCGCTGGTCACGGCTGACAACACCGGCACCAAACACTTCGACTTCCGCATCTCGCGCTACGCCCCCGCCGCTTATGTCGGCGAGCACGTGCACAAGGTGCAGGAGCAGATCTACTACGTGCTCGAAGGCGAAGGCCTGCTGACGCTGGATGACGAACAGCACCTGATGCGCGCGCACGACTACGTGTTCGTGCCGCCCGGTGTGCGCCACAGCTTCACCAATACCGGTCTCGACGGCTTGGTGTTCCTGGTGATCACTACCCCGGGCAGCGACGACGGACAGGAGATGCATTGATGAGCACCTCCTCTCACGGTATGCAGGGACGTCTGCTGATCGGCGGTGCATGGGTCGCCGGGCGTGGCGCCGTGCTGCAGGTACTCGACAAGTACCGCCTCGAAGCCTTCGCCAGCATCGATACGCCGGATAACGCACAAGTACAGGAAGCCGTCGGCGCAGCGCAAGCCGCATTCCGCGCGGCCGTCGCCGATCCGCATGCACGCGGCTTGGTACTCGACCGCGCCGCCGTGCTGCTCGAACAGCGCCTGCCCGAATTCGTCGCGCTGATGCAGCGCGAAGCCGGCTTCACGCAGAACGACGCCGGCAATGAAGTGCGTCGCGCGATCCAGACGCTGAAGCTCTCGGCCGAAGAAGCACGTCGTCTGGCCGGTGAAGTGATTCCGCTCGGCGGCGCACCCGGCCAGCTCGGCCGGCTCGGCTTCACCTTGCGCGTGCCGCTCGGCGTGGTCGCGGCGATCACGCCGTTCAACGCACCGCTGAACACGGTCACGCACAAGGTCGCGCCGGCTTTCGCCGCCGGCAATGCAGTGATCCTCAAGCCCTCCACGCATACCCCACTCACTGGCGCCAAGCTGGCCGAAGTGCTGATCGAAGCTGGCATGCCTGCAGGCTTCCTCTCGGTGCTGCACGGCGGGCCGGAAGTGGCGCGTGCCTTGCTGGCCGATCAGCGCGTGCGTTTCTTCGCGTTCACGGGCAGCACCGAGGTCGGGCGCCAGATCCAGCAGGCCGCCGGCCTGCGCCGCACGCAGATGGAACTGGGCTCGATCGCCTGCACCATCGTCTGCGACGACGCACGCCTGGAGATGGCGCTGCCGAAGATCGTCAACGCCGGCTATCGCAAGGCGGGCCAGGTCTGCACCTCGGTGCAATTGCTGCTGGTGCATCGCTCGCTGCAAAAGGAAGTGGAAAACAAGCTCGCTGAACTGGTGCGCGCCCTGCCCTATGGCGACCCGAACGATCCGACCACCTTCGTCGGACCGGTGATCAGCGAAGACGCAGCGAAGCGCATCGAGAGCTGGGTGCAGGAAGCGAAGGCATCCGGTGCGCGCGTGCTGGCCGGTGGCGAGCGCAAGGGCGCAGTCGTGGCGCCGACCCTGATCACCGACATCGGCGGCCACATGAAGGTCGGCTGCAGCGAAATCTTCGGTCCGGTAGTGTGCATCGTGCCCTTCGACACGCTCGATGAAGCCATCGCCCGCGTGAATGCCACGCCCTTCGGTTTGGCCACCGGCCTGTTCACGAATCGCCTGGTCGATGCGCTGCAGGCCGCGCAGAAGCTGGAAGTGGGCGGCGTGCATATCAACGAGACATCGAGCTCGCGCGTGGACCTGATGCCCTACGGCGGTTCCAAGGACAGCGGCTTCGGGCGCGAAGGCCCGCACTACGCCGTGCAGGAAATGACGGAAGAGCGCATCGTGACCTTCACGATCTGAAAACCTGATTAGCAAAAGCGAAAGAAAGACATGCCCAAGATGAAAGGTGGCGAACTGATCGCCGAATACCTGGTTCAGGAAAAAGTGCCGTATGTGTTCGGCATCTGCGGCCACGGCAACGTCGGCATCCTCGATGCACTGCACGAGCGCCAGGACAAGATCAAGCTGGTGTCGCCGCGCCATGAACAGTGCGCCGGCCACATGGCCGACGCGTACTTCCGCGTCAAGCACAAGCCGGTGGCCACGCTCACTTCCACCGGCCCCGGCTCGGCCAACATGGTGATGTCGCTGGCGACCGCGCTCTCGGATTCCTCGGCCTTCATGGCGATCACGTCCAACGTGCCGACCTCGCAGCATAACCGCGCGCCCTTCCAGGAGCTGTACAAGCACAATCAGGCCGACTTCGCGCAAGTGATGCGCCCTGTCGTCAAGCGCGCCTTTCAGCCCAGCCGCGTCGACATGCTGCCGCTGGCATTGCGCCAGGCGATGGACACGATGGTCACCGGCCGCCCCGGTCCGGTGAATCTGGACATTCCCTACAACGTGTACCAGGAAGAGGATGAGGTCGAACTGCCGCCGGCTTCGAACGTGCAGCGCGCGCATCGCCCCGGTGCCAACGACCTCGACATTGCTGCCGCGCTGGACCTGCTGGCTGCCGCACGCAATCCGGTGCTGTTCATCGGCCATGGCGCCACGCTGTCCGAAGCCGGCCCCGAGATCACCGAACTGGCACACAAGCTCGGCATTCCGGTCATCACCTCGCCCAACGGCATGGGCTGCATCGCCGGCGACGATCCGCTGGCACTGGGCTTCATCGGTCGCAACGGCGCCTATCCCGCCAACGAAGCCGGCCGCCGTTCGGACCTGGTGATCACCCTTGGTACGCGCTTCGACGACCGCAGCTCGTCGAGCTGGCACGACGGCTATTCGTGGAATTTCCCGAAGACCAAGCTGATCCACGTCGACATCGATCCGCAGGAACTCGGCCGCAACTACGCGCCGACGCTGGGCATCATCGCCGACGTGAAAGTAGTCACGCGCCAGTTGTTGAATGCGCTCGCCACGCGCGCCGACATCAAGGCTGAGAACTACGCGCCGTGGCTCGCGCAGGTGCAAGGCTGGCAGGCGCAGTGGGAAAGCTTCATCCGTCCGCACTTCAGTTCCGATTCCAGCCCGTTGCGCCCGGAGTTCGTGGTCGGCACGCTGCAGAAGGTGCTGCCGGACGACGTGATCCTGTCGCTGGATTCCGGCGTGCATCACAACTGGTTCATGCAGTTCTGGCAGGCCAAGCGTCCGCAGAGCATGTTGAACAGCTGGGGTTATTCCTCGATGGGCTTCGGCGTGTGCGGCGTAATGGGCGCACAACTGGCCGCGCCCGATCGTCCCTGCGTCGCCGTGGTCGGCGACGGCGGCTTCACGATGGCCCCGTACGTGCTGTGCACCGCGGTCGAATACAACCTGCCGGTGGTCTGGATCATCTGGAACAACTTCGCCTGGGGCGCGATCCGCGACCTGCAGTACGGCCTGTTCGACGGCCGCGAGATCGGCACCGCCTTCTATCACGGCCAGACCGGCGAGCGCTACAACCCGGACTTCGCCGCCTGGGCGCGTGCCTGCGGTGCCGACGGCATGACGGTCAAGCGCCCGCAGGATCTCGCGCAAGCCGTGGAGCTGGCGCTGAAGAACAAGCGTCCCTGCGTGATCGACGTGCATGTGGATTCCGACGTGCGTCCGCCTTCGACCGGCACCTGGCAATTGCCGCCCATCCCTTACAAGGAACCCATCTTCGGCAAGCCGTGGAAAGCCTGACAGGGGCTTGAAGAACCACGTGCGAGTCGATCACAACGGGCTCGCGCGGGTCTTCAACACCCTGTTCCATTTAATGAAAGGAACACTGAGATGAGCAACAAGATCGCACTGGTATTCGGCGGCTCGCGCGGCATTGGCGCAGCCTGTGTGCACGCGCTGGCCGAGAGCGGCTACGACGTGGCCTACACCTATGTATCAAGCGCGCCGAACCTGCCGGCGCAAATCGGCAGCGGCCGCACCAAGGGTTACGCGGTCAAT
>DATBUE010000127.1:0-6025 GCA_036516375.1 Noviherbaspirillum sp.
CCCTGACCAGCTCGCCGATGCCGGACGGCTTGCCCACGGTACGGCGTTGCGGCTCCTTGCCATGGCACCCGCCATGTCGCGTCGCCGCGCCTTGTCCCGCAGGCAATCCGCCTCGGCCTCGACTGAGCCGGTCAGGGCGAACCCGCTCTAGCTGGTTAAACGAGATCTTGCATGGTCTTCACTTCAGCGGCACGTGCAGCGATTTCAAAACGGTTGTCCCGGTAGGCATGTCGCCCACGCAGCCATTGCCAGGCGCTGGAGCCGAGATATAGCAGCGGAAACATAGGGCCCCAGCGTTCGCCTTGGCGCACATGTTCCAGTTCGTGCACCACCAGTCGGGGCGATAGCATGCCTGGCCGGGCGATCACGACGTGGCCGAGCGTAATGGCTTGCATCGGGCCTGCGGGATGTCGTCTCAATATCCAATCCGCCAGCCAGCCTTGCACCAGTAGGGCGCACGCTTGCGCGCGCAGGATGCGTATCTGTCCGCGCGCTGCCCACACCGGCAAGGCCAGTGTCATGCCGAACAGCGTCAGCGGTGCAACCCACAGCCAGAGCAAGAGTTGAACTGCATGGGAGCGGGGAGGGCTGGAATCGGGCATACGCGAGAGGGATTGAAGGTGGGCGGTATGGTCTTTTGCCGCAGTGGCAAAAGGGGTTTGTCCTGTATGATTCCGCCACCCCTTCTTGATTCCCTCCCCCATGATCGGCCGTCTTTCCGGAACCCTGCTCGAAAAAAATCCGCCGCAATTGCTGATCGATTGCAATGGTGTCGGGTACGAGGTGGATGTGCCGATGAGTACCTTCTACAACCTGCCCGCGCTCGGCGAGAAAACCGTGCTGCTGACGCATCTGGCCGTGCGCGAGGATGCGCATCTGCTGTACGGTTTCGGAACTGCTGAAGAGCGCAATACCTTCCGGCAGTTGATCAAGATTTCTGGCGTCGGCGCGCGCACGGCATTGTCCATCCTGTCAGGCATGTCGGTGCACGATTTGGCGCAGGCTGTCACGCTGCAGGAAGCGGGGCGCTTGACGCGCGTGCCCGGCATCGGCAAGAAGACCGCGGAGCGCCTGCTGCTGGAACTGAAGGGCAAGCTCGGTGCCGATCTTGGCATCGCGGGTGCTGTCGTGGCGAGCGACGCCAGCGCCGACATCCTCAATGCCTTGCTGGCGCTCGGCTATTCCGAGAAGGAGGCCGCGGCTGCGCTGAAGCAGGTCGGAGCGGGCGCGAGCGTGTCGGAAGGTATCAAGCAAGCCCTGAAGGCCTTGTCGCGCGGCTGAGGCAGTCACCAAAGCGAGTAGTGCAATGAGTATCCAGACCGACGATTTCAGCGAGCAGCGCATCATTTCCGCCACGCCGGCTTCCAGCAACGAAGAAGCGATCGAGCGTGCGCTGCGTCCGAAGCAATTGCACGACTATGTCGGCCAGGAAAAGATACACAGCCAGCTCGACATCTTTATCGCCGCCGCCCGCAAGCGTGGCGAGGCGCTCGACCATACCTTGCTGTTCGGCCCGCCAGGCTTGGGCAAGACCACGCTGGCGCATATCATCGCGCGTGAGATGGGCGTCAACCTGCGCCAGACTTCGGGCCCGGTGCTGGAGCGTGCCGGTGATCTTGCCGCGCTGCTGACCAATCTGGAGGCGAACGACGTCCTGTTCATCGATGAGATTCATCGTTTGTCACCGGTGGTCGAGGAAATCCTGTATCCGGCATTGGAGGATTACCAGATCGACATCATGATCGGCGAAGGTCCGGCCGCGCGCTCGGTGCGGCTCGACCTGCAACCGTTTACGTTGGTCGGTGCCACCACCCGCGCGGGCATGCTGACCAATCCGCTGCGCGACCGCTTCGGCATCGTCGCCCGCCTGGAGTTCTACACACCGGAAGAACTGGCGCGCATCGTCACCCGCAGTGCCAGCCTGTTGAATGCGGCCATCGTGCCGGACGGCGCGCTGGAGATCGCCAAACGCAGTCGGGGCACGCCGCGTATCGCCAACCGCCTGCTGCGTCGCGTGCGCGACTATGCGGAAGTGAAGGGGACCGGCGAGATTACCAAGGCCATGGCCGATGCGGCGCTGAAGATGCTCGACGTCGACCCGGTCGGCTTCGACGTGATGGACCGCAAGCTGCTCGAAGCGGTGCTGTTCAAGTTCAACGGTGGGCCGGTGGGCCTCGACAACCTGGCTGCCGCCATCGGCGAAGAGCGCGACACGATCGAAGACGTGCTCGAACCCTATCTGATCCAGCAGGGCTTCCTGCAACGCACCCCGCGCGGCCGTATTGCGACGCCTACCGCCTACACCCACTTCGGCGTGACCGCGCCGCGCCAAAGCCCGACCGGCGACCTCTGGGATCAAGCCGGCTGAGCTTGTCTTCCTGTCATTCGTAGAAATACGGTATTCCCGAAAAGCTTGAAGGAAGCACTACCCCGCGCCCTATAATGGCGCTTTCCGAACGGTCGCACTTTTTTGTATTGACGCTGCGCAAACCGGTGCGATCGGTGGTGCGTAAAGTACGGAGCGTGCCCGCCACGCTGGGCCATACCGGACTTTCCATTTCTTCGAGCGTCGAGTCATTCCATGTTGATGTCCACCCAGGCCAACCGCTTTGCGCATCTGCTGCTTGATGCGCGTGCCAGCGCGCGACTGGTTCCGCCGCTGTCTACCCAGACGCCGCTCTCCGTGGCAGACAGCTATGAAATAGTCCGGCGCATCATGGATATCCGTACCGCACAAGGCGAAACATTGGTAGGGCGCAAGATCGGCTTTGCCAACCGCCGGCTGTGGGCGCGCTACGGCATTGAAGAGCCGATTCGCAATCCGATCTGGACGCCGATCTTTGACGAGACTGTGCGCTTCGCCAATGACAATCGCGGAGTGCAAAGCCTGGAGGGTGCGCTGCAACCACGGCTCGGGCCGCAAGTGGCTTTCTGCCTGAACCGCACGCCCGATGCCGATGCCACGCTGGAAGAGGTGGCCGATTGCGTGGAGTGGATAGCGCACGCCTTCGAGATCGTCACTTGCCCGTACCCTGGCTGGAAATTCGAGATGGCCGATTCGATAGCCGCTTTCGGCTTGCACGGCGCACTGATACTTGGAGAGCCGAGGCTGTTGTCGACAGCTAGTCGGCGTAACTTGGCCGATGTGCTGGCCCATTCCAGCTTGGCGCTGGCATGCGGCGACCAGTTGCGCACGGCAGGTTTTGGCAGCGACATGTTGGGCAGTCCGCTGCATGCCTTGTGGCATTTGCATCAGTTGCTGAAGGACTTGCCGCAATTTCCTCAATTGACCGCGGGAGAGATTGTCAGCACTGGCACCTGGACCGACGTATGCCCGATCAAGGCGGGGGAAACCTGGACCTCGGCCTTTTCGGGCTTGAACCTTCCCGGCCTGATCATTTCCTTCGTTTAGTCATACCGGACGGCGCCTTCGCACGCCCGAGTGTGAAGCTGCCTGTTGTTCGCTACTTGACCCGCTCCCAAACCTGCGTGCGTCCTAGCATCGGCATGCCGATGTAGCCGCGCACTTCGAGTTTCTTTCCGTCTTCGGATAGCGTCATCCTGCTCTTGTAGATCTTGCCGTTGGCAGGATCGAGCATTTCGCCGCCACTGTATTCGCGGCCTTCGCCCTTTTTCATGCCGGTCAGGATCGTCATGCCGAGCACCGGCTGGTCGCGGCGCCCGTTCTCGCACTTGTCGCACACCGGGTTCGGTTCCTGATCGGGTGAGCGAAACAGCTTTTCCACCTTGCCGCTGAGCGTCTCGCCGCTTTCGCTGATGCGGATCAGCGCCTTGGGCTTGCCGGTCTGGTCATCCACGGTACGCCACAGTCCGGTCGCCGGGTCTTCCTGGGCCCAGGCCGGTGCCGACATGAGGGCAAGGGCGGCGAGACCGGCCCTCATCCATTTGCTGATCATCGAACCCCTCCCCTGCGTTGTGCCGCGCGAAGGAGGAGTGTCATGGTTATGCCGCCGGGCTCTCTTGCAGTTTCTCAAACTGCTCTCGGAGCTTGCTCAAGGTCGCGGAGAAGCTGGCTACGCGCTCTTTCTCCTGGGCGACGACCTGTGCCGGCGCGCGCGCAACGAAGCTTTCGTTGGCCAGCTTGGCGTTCGCTTTCGTGATCTCGCCATCCAGACGTGCGATCTCCTTGCTCAGGCGTTCGCGCTCGGCAGCCACATCGATTTCCACCTTCAGCATCAGCTTCACCGTGCCCACCACCGAAACCGCAGCGGGCGATTGCGGCAGGGTTGCCACGACCTGCACTTCGGACAGCTTGGCCAGTGCTTGCAGGTAGGGTGCGAAGATGCGCACTCGTTCTGCTTCGTCGGCTGCGGCTTCAATAATCAGTGGCACGCGCTGGGCTGGCGAGAGTTGCATTTCGCCGCGCAGGTTGCGGCAGGCGTCGACCATCGCCTTCAGCGAAGCCATCCAGGATTCCGCCTGCTCGTCGATCTTCTTCGCTTCCGGCTGCGGGTAGGCTTGCAGCATGATCGAGGCGTTGTCCCCGACCTCGCGTCCCGCCAGCGGTGCAACGGTCTGCCAAAGTTGTTCGGTGATGAAGGGAATGACCGGATGCGCAAGACGCAGCACGGTTTCCAGCACGCGCAACAGCGTGCGCCGGGTGGCGCGCTGCTGGGCTTCGCTGCCGTTCTGGATCTGCACCTTCGCCACTTCCAGATACCAGTCGCAGTACTCGTCCCAAACGAACTTGTAGATGGCGGAAGCGATGTTGTCGAAGCGGTAGTCGGCAAAACCTTTCTCGACTTCGGCTTCGGTTCGCTGCAGCAGCGACACGATCCAGCGGTCAGCCGGTGAAAAGTCGCGTCCTTCCGGGCCGCAGGTGGCCGGGTCCATGCCGCAATCGTGGCCTTCGGTATTCATCAGCACGAAGCGCGTGGCATTCCACAACTTGTTGCAGAAGTTGCGATAGCCTTCGCAGCGGTTCAGGTCGAAGTTGATGTTGCGCCCGAGCGAGGCGTAGCTGGCCATCGTGAAGCGCAGGGCATCGGTGCCGTAGGCGGTGATCCCGTTCGGGAATTCCTTGCGTGTGGCCTTTTCGATCTTCGGCGCATCCTTCGGATTCATCAGGCCGGTCGTGCGCTTGGCGACCAGCTTGTCGATCTCGATGCCGTCGATCAGGTCAATCGGATCCAGCGTGTTGCCCTTGGACTTGGACATCTTCTGGCCGGATGCGTCGCGCACCAGGCCGTGCACGTACACGGTTTCGAACGGCACTTGGCCGGTGAAGTGGGTCGTCATCATCACCATGCGCGCGACCCAGAAGAAGATGATGTCGAAGCCGGTGACCAGCACCGACGACGGCAGGAAAGTCTTGTAGTCCGGCGTTTCTTCCGGCCAGCCGAGCGAGGAGAAGGGCACCAGCGCCGAAGAGAACCAGGTGTCCAGCACGTCGTTCTCGCGGGTGAGCGTCTTGCCGTTCGCCTTGGCCTTTGCTTCTTCTTCATTGCGCGCGACGTAGATGTTGCCTTCCTCGTCGTACCAGGCCGGAATCTGGTGGCCCCACCACAGCTGACGCGAGATGCACCAATCCTGGATGTTGTTGAGCCACTGGTTGTAGGTCGTGGTCCAGTTTTCGGGCACGAACTTGATCGAGCCGTCGGCGACTTTTTCCAGTGCCACTTCGGCGATCGACTTGCCGGGGAAGTGCGTGCCTTCGGGCGCGGCCTTGCTCATCGCGACGAACCACTGATCGGTCAGCATCGGTTCGATCACGACGCCTGTGCGGTCGCCGCGCGGCACCATCAGCTTGTGTGGCTTGACCGATTCCAGCAGGCCTTGAGCTTCGAGATCGGCCACGATCTGCTTGCGCGCTTCGTAGCGATCGAGGCCACGATATTTTTCCGGGCCGTTTTCGTTGACCTTCGCGTCGAGCGTGAAGATGTTGATCTGCGCGAGATTGTGGCGCTGGCCGACCGCATAGTCGTTGAAGTCATGCGCGGGCGTGATCTTCACGCAGCCGGTACCGAATTCCTTGTCGACATATTCGTCGGCGATGATCGGAATT